>NZ_JACJQO010000016.1 GCF_014696715.1 Pseudanabaena sp. FACHB-2040 | reverse complement strand
ACGGCCATGTAGGCGCAGGGGAACAACAGCAGACCTGACCAGCCGATGAAGACAAAGCGATCGCGCTTCAGCCAGTCATCGAGAACGTCAAACGCTCCTCGTTGGGCTTGAGCACGTCCCATTGCAATGGTCATGTCAAATCCTCTTAATATGACATCCAGTCCAGTAAAACCAAAGACTGCTGCATTTCGCCAGATGGAGCTGGGATACAGTCTTGTCTTCCCGGGTGAGGCTTATAAGATCTAGTATCCCAGACATTAGAGCTACAGAGAATAATCCTACTCACAATGTTGGGATCCTCACCCAGCTAGTCAAAACAGCCTACAAGGAGCTGTTCCAGGAAAATCGAGGTTTGTAAATATGATAAGGAGAGTTCCAAAATTTTACAATCTGACATGTAGCTTTTCAGGAAAGCTATCCCCACTGCAGAAACAGGCAAAGAACGCAGGCAGTCATTGAGTGGATAGTCTGAGTTCTTGAGTTTCGTTGCAAATTGCAAACTTATCGTTACACGTTACGGGCTTGCCAGTCCAGGTTTGTCTTGAGGCAAAACCCACTGCCCAGAACGCATTCTTTCAGATGAAGTGCATCTTGGGAGCGATTTGGCAGGCAAATCAGGTCATGATCTGCTAGGCCCGCTAGAGTGGATAATCTGAAGGTGCTTGAAGGACAAACCGTTTAATCATTATGACTGCATCGGCGCAAACCTCTGGAAATCTGGTCTTGAAGCGCACAATCCTGGGCGCTCGACGGCTCAGCAACTACTGGTGGGCAACGGTGCTCACCTTGGGAGGCCTTGGTTTTTTGCTGGCCGGTATCTCTAGCTATACCCAAATCAATCTGCTGCCGTTTGCCGATCCGACACAGCTCATCTTCGTTCCGCAGGGAATTGTTATGGGCTTTTACGGTACAGCGGCGCTGGCGCTCGCAGCGTATCTCTGGTTGATGATTAGCTGGAATGTTGGTGGCGGCTACAACGAGTTTGACAAGGGCAGCGATAAGGTGCGGATCATTCGCTCTGGCTTCCCCGGCAAAGATCGCCGAATTGAGATTGAGCATCCTCTAGACGCCGTGCTGGCTGTGCGGGTGGATATCAAAGAGGGGCTAAACCCTAAGCGGGCGCTTTATCTGCGGCTCAAAGGTCGCCCAGATTTGCCGCTAACTCGGGTAGGCCAACCCATTGCCCTGTCTGAGCTGGAAAATCAAGGAGCTGAACTGGCCCGCTTTCTACAAGTTCCTTTGGAGGGACTTTAAGCTATCGGGGCTGTGCCAAAATGGTTCTTCGTGCCGATAAATCCACGAGGAATGCCTGAATGATTTTTCAACTCCGACGCTGGTCGCTGCTGGTCTTGGCCGTTATGACGCTCTGGCTAGGTAGCTGCACCGGGTCGCCAACGGCCAACGCGCCTCAAGCAGAGTCGCCTGTGCCCCCTGAAGAACCATCTACCCCAACGGCTGCTTTACCTAGCTCGGCTGCCAATCTGCCTGTTTTAGAGGGAACCGCTACCGTTGAACTGACAGTCAATGGCGAACGTATTGTCATGGAACTGGATGGAACGGAAGCGCCGGTGACTGCCGGTAACTTTGTGGATCTGGTTAATCGGGGAGTATACGACGGCCTCGTGTTTCACCGGGTCGTGCGAGACCCGCAGCCTTTTGTGGTGCAGGGCGGCGACCCCCAAAGCCAGGATCCCAACTTTCCGGCTCAGCAGCTGGGAACAGGGGGTTTTGTCGATCCTGAGACCCAGTCTCCCCGCAATATTCCTTTGGAAATTAAGCCTCAAGGGGCTGAACAGCCTTTGTATAACCAAACCTTTGAATCGGCCCGGTTAACGACTGCGCCTGCCCTGCAACATTCACGAGGGGCTGTGGCAATGGCGCGATCGCAACTTGTAGATTCTGCCTCGTCGCAGTTTTACATCACCTTGGCGGATCTGCCCTTTCTCGACGGCAGCTATGCGGTCTTTGGCTATGTCACTGAAGGGATGGACGTGGTAGACCAAATTGAGCAGGGAGATGTGATCGAATCAGCCCAGGTCACAGCGGGTTTAGAGAACCTTAAAACGGCTCGCTAAATCTGTGACAACTGCTCCAGAGGTGGTGGTGACAGGGGTTGGCCTGATGTCGGCTTTGGGACCAGATGCTGCTAGCAACTGGTCCCGATTGCTGTTGGGCGAGACGGCGATTGCCTTGCGCCAGCCCTTTGCGGAACTGCCGGTTGTGCCGTTGGCGCTAATTGGCAAGCACCCAGCCCGGCTCCAGGATCTTGTGGATCAAGCGGTCGACGAAGCTTTACAAGATGCTCAGATCTCCTTGCCCCAGCTAGACTGCGGGGTGGTGATTGGCTCTAGCCGTAGCCACCAGGTCGTTTGGGAAAAGATGGCTGCTGAGACTTTTGAGCACGGTCAGCCTCCTGCGGGAGACGAATGGCTGGCATCGTTGCCCCATATGGCCGCAATCAATACGGCCCGCCGCCTAGGGACGCTGGGGCCTGTGCAGGCTCCGATGGCGGCCTGTGCGACGGGCCTGTGGGCGATTTTTCAGGGTTGGGAACTGATCCGCCGGGGGCAGTGCGATCGCGTTTTAGCCGGTGCCGTAGAAGCGCCGATTACGCCTCTGGCTTTGGCTGGGTTTGAGCGCATGGGAGCCTTGGCTCAGCAGGGTTGCTATCCCTTTGATCTGGGGCGCGAGGGCCTGGTCTTAGGAGAAGGCGCAGCGGTGCTGGTGCTAGAATCTGCCGCGCTGGCCCAAGCCAGAGGAGCCCATAGCTACGGCAAAATTTTGGGCGTGGGGTTAACTGCCGATGGGCACCACCTCAGTGCGCCCGACCCCCAGCGACAGAGCAGTGAAGCTGCCCTGAGGGCTTGCCTAAGGCAGGCCCATTTGCTGCCCTCTGAGGTGGGCTATCTGCACGCCCACGGCACCAGCACCCGCCTCAACGACGCCCATGAGGCCGCCCTAATTCAGCAGGTTTTTCCTGCTGATGTTGCTGTCAGCTCAACGAAAGGATCCACCGGCCATACCCTAGGAGCCTCTGGGGCAATCGGCACTGTCTTTTGCCTACTGGCTCTGCAAAATCAAGTGCTGCCTCCCTGTGTGGGGCTGGCACAGCCTGCCTTTCCGCTGAATTTTGTGCGACAGGCCACGCCCCAAGCGACTCAAGTGGCGCTTTGCCTCAGCTTTGGCTTTGGCGGTCAGAATGCCGTACTGGCGCTGGGCAGCAGTTAAGCGACCTGGCTCAAGGTCTGGGTATAGCGAAACAAGCTCTCGGCAAAGCGATCGAACCGTTCGGCTAGCTTGGGATCTTTGAGCTTGCCCTCACTGTCAAAGGCGTTCCAGGCTTGGCCAATGGCTACCTGCTCGGGAATAACCCAAGCGTGAACCCACCGCATGATGATGCGCAGATCGTTTAGCGCATTGCTGTTGCTCTGCCCGCCTAAGACGCTGATCAGTCCAGTGGTTTTGTCCGAGAGCTGATCAAAGCTCATCAGATCAAGCGCATTTTTGAGCACGCCGCTGGCGCTACCGTGGTACTCGGGAGTTGCCAGAATCAGTCCGCTAGCCTCTTGAACTCGGCTTCTTAAAAGCGCCACATCGGGGTGGTCTGGATACTCTTTTTCACCATTGCAAAAGGGCAAATTTAGCTGCCGCAGATCGAGTATTTCTACCTCGGCCCCTAGGGCAGCGAGACGGCGAGACACCTCTTGCAGCGCTAAATAGCTGTAGGAGCCTTCTCGAAGACTGCCTGAAATTCCTACAAATTTGACCATGACTTACGTTCTCCTTTAGATAAAAGCTAGATGAGATAAACGCTGGAGCGAAACGGTGTAATAGCAAGTCTTAGTGGCTGCTGCGCGGCTAAAAGCTCAAAGAGCCAAGCAAAATACCTGGTTAAATACCTATTCACTAGATAGAGATTTCTAAAATTTTCTTAAAAAGCAAAGTCGTTACGAATACGTATAAGATAGCGTAAATTCTAAATTTGTTGCTCTGTCCAGTCTCTTTGGCGGTGAACCCTGGCTAAATTGGCTGGTTTTGGCCGCTTGAATCAGGCTTGAGTTCAGGCGGTTTGGGTATTCTGATGCAAGTTTCGTAGAGGGACTGGCAAGTTCTCAGGGGATCGATTCCTCCGCCAGTCCAAGTTTGGAAGGTTAGACTAGTCATGGTATGGGACCTGGGGACCTCTCCTCCCGGCTGTCTTGAAGTTGTGTCGTCCGCTTAGGAAGTTTGATGAAAATGCACGCTACCCGCAAGCTAAATCCGGCCCAGTCACGCACCGCCAAAGGGGCAACTGCCACGGGCTTGCTGACAGTGGGTTGGTTTCTCTTGCAGAGCCTGCTGCCGGTGTCTGTTGCGATCGCACAAGAGCGCAACCCTGAGGAGCTGACCTACGGGCAGTTCTTGGAGAAGATCGAGCAGGGGCAGGTGGAACAGGTTGATCTAGACCAGACCCGAGGCATTGCCTCTGTGCGTCTGGCAGGACAGCCCGAAGATGAGCCTCCCCAGAAGGTCACGCTGTTCGCTGGAGAGCGCAACCCTGAGCTAATCCGCCTATTGCGGGACAACGACGTAGATGTTGAGATCGCTGATGCCGGTGGCAATGGCGCACTGGCTTGGTTGGCGACTAACTCTCTGCTAGCCCTGATCCTGGTCTTTGGTCTGCTGATGATTTTGCGGCGATCGGCCTCAGGGGCAGGCAATGCCATGAACTTTGGCCGCTCTCGGGCTCGCTTCCAAATGGAGGCAAAAACAGGAGTAGTCTTCGATGATGTCGCGGGCATTGAAGAAGCTAAGGAAGAACTGCAGGAGGTCGTTTCCTTCCTGAAGAACCCAGAGAAATTTACCGCTATTGGAGCCCGCATTCCTAAAGGAGTGCTGCTAATTGGTCAACCCGGCACCGGTAAGACCCTGCTGGCAAAAGCGATCGCAGGGGAAGCTGCCGTTCCCTTCTTCAGCATCTCTGGCTCAGAATTTGTCGAAATGTTTGTTGGCGTCGGCGCTTCTCGGGTGCGCGACCTGTTCCGCAAGGCCAAGGAAAACGCTCCTTGCATTGTCTTCATCGATGAAATTGATGCCGTCGGTCGCCAGCGAGGAACGGGCATTGGCGGTGGCAACGATGAGCGGGAGCAGACCCTTAACCAGCTGCTGACCGAAATGGACGGCTTCGAGGGCAACAGCGGCATCATCGTGATTGCGGCGACCAACCGAGTAGATGTGCTAGATATGGCCCTGCTGCGGCCAGGCCGATTTGACCGCCAGATTGTCGTAGACCTGCCAACTTACCGGGGTCGTCTGGCGATTTTAGAAGTCCATGCCCGCAACAAAAAGATTGACCCAGAAGTTTCCCTAGAAGCTGTGGCCCGTCGCACACCTGGCTTTTCGGGAGCGGAGTTAGCTAACTTGCTGAATGAGGCCGCCATTTTGACGGCTCGCCGCCGCAAAGAGACGGTCACGATGGTAGACATTGAAGACGCCATTGACCGGGTAACCATCGGCCTCAGCCTAACGCCCCTGCTAGACAGCAGCCGCAAACGGATGACGGCCTACCACGAAATCGGCCATGCCCTAGTCGGCACGCTTCTACAGCATGCTGACTCAGTCAATAAGGTGACTATTATCCCTCGTTCAGGCGGGGTCGAGGGCTTTACCCAATTTTTGCCCAGTGAAGACGTGATCGATAGCGGCCTCTACACCCGCAACTGGCTAATAGATCGAATCACCGTTGCCTTAGGAGGTCTGGCAGCCGAAGCCGAGGTCTATGGGGAAGATGAAACTACCACCGGAGCCGGTTCTGACATTAAGCAGGTAACCAGTCTGGCGCGGCAGATGGTAACGCTGTTTGGTATGTCGGATTTGGGGCCACTGGCGCTAGAGAGCTCGGACAATCAGGTATTTTTGGGCCGTAACCTAATGCCCCGGTCAGAATACTCAGAGGCTCTGGCAACTCAAATTGACGGGCAAGTGCGCGAAATCGCTAAGCAGAGCTTTGACCGTGCCCGTGAGGTGTTGAGAAACAATCGGCCCTTGATGGACCGACTGGTGGATATGTTGCTAGAGCAGGAAACGATGGATGGTGATCAGTTCCGCCAGCTGGTTGCAGAATATACGCCGCTGCCTGAAAAGACTCTAGTTCAGTCCAACACCTGATGCTGGCGTCTGCTGTCGATTCTTAAGACCTATGCTTAAAACCTAAGAAGGGAGGCCTGCAATATAGGTCTCCCTTCTTGGGTTCTGTCTTAAGTCTTGGGTCTAAGTTAATGGGACGGCAATGGAATTTTTGTTATTGGGGCCGGTTCATTGCCGACCGCTGACTATCGTACATAGCTCGCAGCACCAAGGCTGGGTCAACCCAATTTTCCCGGTATTTAAGGCCCCAGTGCAGGTGTGGGCCTGTGGTGCGCCCGGTCATACCGACGCGACCAATTCGGGCTCCTGACGCAATATCTTGACCTTCGCGAATTTGGACGCCGCCTTCGCGGTCTACCATGTAGCGGTTACGGCCATCATTGACTACGTAGCCGTGCATGTGACAGTAAATGTGAAGCCACTCGCCCGACTCTACCACCACTGAAGTGCCGCAGGCGCTGTCGTCAGACACTTCGACGACCTTACCGGCCCACCAGTTGCGAATATAGCTGCCGGAGGGAGCAGCCATGTCTAGGCCGTAGTGAAAACGCTGGCCGCCGTTGTAGGGATCTTGTCGGTAGCCGAAGGGGGAGGTGTAAGCCTGAAAATCTTCAACGGGGAAGGACGCGTTCGTCCAAATTTGGACTGCTGCCTGGGTTTGCCCGGCTTCTACTGCATTAGCGTTGCTGGGGCGACGGCCTAGCTCAATGCCGCCACATAGCGTCACACCGGCTACCAGCAGCGCTGTAAAGGATAAAGTTCGAGATGGGAGCAGGTTGCTCAAACGGGTGAACCAGATATCTTTGGGAGCAGAGGAATTTGCTGAGTGGGGTTGCAGCCTTTCTTCAGAGGAACGGTTCATAGGTAGGTACGAAGCGATTAACTGATTCCTGTGGGGAGATTACCCAGAAGCGGTACAGAATCTTTCTAGAAGTAAGGCAAAGTTCACCCTATTCATCTAGTCAGAATCTACCCTATAGACGTGACCCTGCTGAAGAACAGGGTCAACCGCAAGACTCGCCAAACAGCTTATCTCAAAATTTCAAAGGGCAAACATCTTTACGCGTATTTACAAAGAAAAATTATGGTTCTTATGAATCTTGGCGGAGATTTCCTCAGCAAAAAGGGGGTAGCGAACTGAATCCGCTAACCCCCTTTTGCAAATTAGCGATGTAAATTCGAAGGTCTAGAGCGGGGGCAGATCGTTTGGCCTGCTCCTACAATAAGCCCTAGTCAGCCCCTTCAATAGGAGCAAATCCCTGCCGCTGAACGTTTTCGCTGACGTGGCGAGGATCGAGAAACTGCAGCAGGTAGTCAGGGCCGCCTGCCTTAGAGCCAACGCCGGACATCTTAAAGCCGCCAAAAGGCTGCCGCGAAACAATGGCTCCGGTAATGCCCCGGTTGATGTACAGGTTGCCGACGGCAAACTCAGCCTGAGCCCGCTCAATATGAGAGGGAGTGCGGGAGAAGAGGCCGCCTGTAAGGCCGTAGTCGGTGCCGTTGGCAATGACAATGGCCTCGTCAAAGGTGTTGGCCTTGATGACGGCTAGAACCGGCCCAAAAATTTCTTCCTGGGCAATGACGGCATCGGGTGCGACGTCGGTGAAGACGGTTGGCCCCACGAAGTAGCCATTGTCGGGAGCGGGCATCTGCAGCGCTAGATGGGCTTCTTGCTTACCCTGCTCGATGTACTCCTGAATGCGTGCCTGGGCGGTAGCATCCACTATGGGACCCACCTTGGTGCCGGGGTGCTCGGCAGGCCCCACATTGAGAGAGCGGGTTGCTTCGACAACGCGGTTGATGAAGGTATCGTAGATTGACTCCAGCACGATCACGCGGGAGCAGGCAGAGCACTTCTGGCCGCTGTAGCCAAAGGCCGATTTGACCACGCCCTGCACGGCCTGATCGAGGTCGGCGCTTTCATCGACAATGATGGCGTTTTTACCGCCCATTTCAGCGACAACTCGCTTTAGGTGCTTCTGTCCGGGCCGTAGCTGGGCGGCTTCGGCATAGATGCGGCAGCCAACCTCTTTAGAGCCGGTGAAGATAATCATGTGGACGTCGGGGTGCTGCACCATGTGAGCACCCACAGTAGATCCCTTGGCTGGAACGAATTGGAACACGCCCTTTGGTATTCCAGCCTCGACCAAGATTTCGGCCAGTTTGGCGGCGATCACCGAGGAGTTTTCAGCCGGTTTTAGCAGGGCACAGTTGCCGGTGACTAGGGCGGCTACGGTCATGCCGGTTGCGATCGCAAGCGGAAAATTCCACGGCGAAATCACCACCACAGTGCCCCGAGGGAAGTAGCGATAACGGTTAGTTTCACCCGGGTAGTCGTAGGCCACGCCCCGATCTAGCCGCTCCATCTCATCCGCGTAGTAGCGAAAGAAGTCGATGGCCTCGGAGACTTCTGGGTCAGCCTCCCGCAGCGGCTTGCCCACCTCCAGCACAATCCAGGCATTGAGCTCGTGGCGGTGAGCCTCCATCAGGTCAGCAGCGCGGCGCAAAATCGCGGCCCGCTCTTTAGCCGGGGTCGCCTGCCACGCCGGAAAGGCCGCCTTGGCAGCAGCAATGGCCCGATCTGCCTGCTCCTGGCTAGCTAGCCCCACCTTACCCACCAGTTCCTTCGGATTAGACGGGTTGACTGACTCAAAGTGGGCTTCGGTGTTAACCCGCTCGCCGTCAATCAGCGGCGCATATCGCTGCCCCAACTGCTGTCGCACCGACTGCAGCGCCGCTGTCGCCTCAACCCTATGATCAGTCAGAGAGTAGTCAGTATCCGCAACATTGTGAAAGGGCACAGCTCTCTTGCTTCCTTGCTCCCTTGCTCCTACGCTCCCCTGTCCTGCATCTTCAGCTGCGAACTCCGGCGCTGCCAACAGTTCTGCTGTCGGTCGCTCCTCCAGGTTTTGCCGCAGGAAAGACGTATTGGCGGTATTTTCCAGCAGGCGGCGGATCAGGTAGGCCATGCCGGGGATGAGTTCGCCGTAGGGGCAGTAGACCCGTACCCGATAGCCCTGCTCAACCAAGGCTCTCCCTAGCTTATCGGCCATGCCGTAGAGAACCTGCAGCTCAATCCGGCGGCGAGGAATATTGAGTTCTTCAGCGATAGCCATGGCGTGGGCTTGCGATCGCACGTTGTGGCTACCAATCGCCGCATAGAGCACCTCATGGTTCTCCATCAAGAGCCGAGTCATGCGCTCAAAGTTGGCATCTGTAGAGATCTTTTGGCTATAGACCGGGCTGGGCCAATCGTTTTGCAGAGATGTGATCGTTTCTTGGTCCCAGTAAGCTCCTTTGACCAAGCGCACGGTGAGGGGGGTGCCTCGCTGCTTAGCCCAGTCAATGACATCCTGTAAGTCGCTGTAGCTGTCTTTCAGATAGGCCTGCAGCGTTATCCCTAGGTTGTCCCGCTGGCGAAACTCGTCCTCCATCAAGATATCTTTGAGAATGGCCAATGTGAGGTCTTTGTAGCGGTACTGCTCCATATCGAAGTGTACGGCTACCCCCAATGCTTCGGAACGGCGCAGCAGAGTGCGAACGTGCTGGCCCACCTTGTCGCGGGTGCCCTGCTCATCCAACGGGTCGAACTGAGAATAGAAAGCCGTGAGCTTGACCGACACCTGTACCTTCGAGAGGGTTTGGCCGTCGGCTACATCAATCTGATCAACCGTATTCCACCGCTTGGCAGCAGCGGTCATCTGCTCCATCAGCTCCAGGTAGCGGTTGAGGTAGGCTTCGGCTTCGGTTTCGGTGATGACTGCCTCACCCAGCAGATCCATCGTGAAGGTCATGCGGTCTTTGCGCAGCCGCTCGACGGTCTTAATGGCCTGTTCAATGGTTTCGCCAGAGATGTAGCGGTTAGCCAGGGTTTCGACCGCTGGAGCTACGGTTGAGGCTGCGATCTGCCCTGGAACGGAGTCGGGACTGGTGAAGTTGAGCAGGTTCTTTAGAGCACCCGGCAGCTCGACCGAGTCATCTGCGAGGTATTCCTGCATGTGGCGGGCAATTTCGGGCTTGCTGGATAGCGCTGGCAGGGCATCGATAAACCGGAATAGCTGGACCCGTAACCCCGGATTGCTCATCGCAAAGGCCAGGAGCTTGTCATCCCAGCGCATCTGGTCTCGCATTTGAGCGAAGATCGAGCGCTTTTCGCGGGTGGCTCCCAAAAGGGTGCTGGCAATGGCTTGGGTCTTCGCCTCGTAACTGGGTTTAGTGACTTGTGCAACCACGGTGTCTGGCCTCCTGAGTGGCCTTGAATGGCCTGAAATTCGTGAGGGAAAACCCGCTTTGCCAAAAGAAAATGACCGCTATCTGCGCTAGAGCGGCAGATCGGCCCGGCGACATTCAATGGAGGGTGTGGTGTCTAGGCTTCCATTGCGCTAATGCACTGGGCGCACTGCTGTGCGCCCCTACAGGATGGCCGGTAGGGGGCAAATACTACTAGGTTGAAGCGATCGCCATCTAAGACAAAGTTGAATGTTTCCCCAACCTCTATCTTCAACGCTGAAGGGGTAATTTGGGGCATAAATTTTATCCTTCGTATTACGCCAAATCCTTAAGGCATAAGCATTTGCACTTATTCTCTGGCAGCTGCCTTTGTCACCTGTTGTTGACCTGCCCCATTAGGAGCTGGGGTCGACGAATGCCTGAAACTGAGGATGCTCCCGCAGCCCGTCAAAGTGGGCATCGATTTGCACCATGACCCGGTAGATATAAGGGCTAAGAACAAAGGTCCGGTAGAGATTTTTGAGGGTGTATTCTAGGTCGCCTTTGAGCGCATATACCCGAGCTTTGCCGTACCAGGCATTGGGGTTTTCGACTTCGTAGTGCAGGGAGGTATCAAAGCTCTGGATGGCTTCTGCGTAGCGGCCTAGCTGGATCAGGGCTGTGCCGCGCTGGTTCCAGATATAGTGGCTGCTGGGCTTGATCTTGAGCGCCAGATCTAGGGTGGCTAGGGCCGCTTCGTATTCCTGCAGGCCGCACTGGGCAACCCCTTTGTTGTACCAGGAGCGGTAGTCCTGTGGCTGAATCTGGAGGCTGTGCCCAAAGCTGGCAACGGCGTCTTTGTACTGTTTTAGCTGATTTTGAGCGGTGCCCAGGTTGTACCAGGCTTTGTGGTCTTGGGGGTTGAACCGGACGGCTTGCTGCAGATGGCTGATGGCCTCTTCAAAATGGTGCAGCTCTGCTAGCGCGTGGCCTTTACCGTGCCAAGCCAGGGAATGTTGCGGGTTGAGGGCTAGCGCCTGGTTGAAGCTTGCGATCGCATCTTCATACCGTTTATTGGCAGCTAGGGTAAAGCCGTGGAGTGTCCAAGCTTGGAAATGATCAGGAGAGAGTTTTACCACTGCATCGAACCGAGTCAAAGCTTCTCGATAGCGCCCGATGGAGAAAAGTGCACTCCCCTGGCCGTAGAGCAACTCTGTTCGCGATAAGGATCCGGTCTTCACCGCAGGGGGCATGAGTAATTTGAAGAGAATGAGTCGTATTCGTGAGTGTTCCCAGCCAACGCAGAAATGTCCCAGATTTGGCTAGAACCCAGGAAAAGCACTTCGGGGCTGCTCCTTTAGTCCGGATGAGCCTTAGCGGTTCATGACAAGAGATTTCAAATCTGTGCTGTGGGGAAAGCGACTCTTCATACTAGAGTCGATGCCTCTGCCGTTGCCCTATGAAACTGCTCCTTTTGCTTGGCTGTACGGGATTGTGCTGGTTGGGCGGCGGTGCGATCGCAGCCCGCGCAGAGAACCCAGCACACGTGCGACAGCTGCTGCAGACAAATGCCTGCGAAAACTGTGACCTGAGTGGGGCAAACCTCGGTAGCCTGAATTTAACCGAAGCCAACCTGGGGGGAGCCAACTTGCAGGGGGCAAACCTGTCTCGCACGCTGCTGCTGCGAACAAATCTGGCAGGCACTAACCTGCGAGAGGCTACCCTGGCAGGAAGCAGTTTGCAAGGGGCGAATTTGCAGCGGGCTGACCTCTCAGGCGCAACTTTGGGAAACCTCTGTGGACCGGCGGAACTGGCGCTAGAACCAGCCGTCTGCCAAATCGTTAACCTAATCCAGCGCCTAGGACCGGAGCTGTGTGAAGCAGATTACGGCCTGTCTGCGAGTTTAGCATCTAGCATTCTGGGAGATGAATACTGCCAGGGCGCTTCGGCCACGGACAATGTGGCCAGCCTGACGTTTGGCTGGAGTGTAGGGTTTGGGCTGTTTATGCACGGCATGAACCTGATGGGTGCTGATCTACGGGGAGCAAATTTGAGCGGGCTGGACTTGCAGGGAGCTGACCTACGCTACGCCCAGCTAGCCGACACGGATCTGACTAATACCAACCTGGCCTATGCGCTGCTGCTAAACGCCGAGGTGAGTGGAGCCCGCAATGGCGATTTTGAGCAGGCTTTTCTTCAGCCTACCGACCTGGGCAGGCTTTTATCTCCGCTGCTTGAGGCGTACGCTCAATATGATGCCTACTCGCGCGGCTGGACCTACGTGGGATCCATGAACCGGGCGCAGCAGGCCTACCAGGTGGAGTACGGCCGGTTCACAACCGAACTGGAGGATCTAGGGCTGGGCATTGAGCCGGAGGATGAGTTTTATCGGTTTGCGATCGCGGCCACCACCGAAGACTATACAGTGCAGGTTGCGATCGCTCGTCAACCCGAAATGACTAGCTATCTGGGACTGGTCTACCTCGTCTCAACTCAGGAAGGCCCGATAACTGTCGCTGTGGTGTGCGAAACCATAAATCCCTGGACTCAGCTTCCTGAAATTGGGCCAAGTCCGGCTACCCTGGAAGAAGAACCCACCTGTCCTGAAGGGTTTGAAGTCTTAAGCTCAAGCATTGAATGATTTTCCAGCAGACTTGTGCTCCCCTGAGGGATCAGCAAGTGACTCTTCAGCCGGACTGCAATTGCCAGATTGCCGTGTAGCAGTTTTCCCAGGCCAGAGGCAAAAGTCTAAATGCCGAAAATTTGACCCCAATTTGACACTGAGATTGCGATGGGACAGCCTTACACCACCGCCATAGGGTACTTTATGGGAGTTGCTCTTAGCCTTTTCAGCCCTATGCCCCACCCTGCTCTGGCTCAAAGCACCTGGCAAAATCCGCCGGAACCCATTGCCACATTTCTAGATGCGCCGGCTTTACCAAGAACCCAAATCTCGCCTGATCACCAGTGGATGGTGAGCCTAGAGCACTCGCCCCTAAAATCCATCACTGAATTGGCCCGGCCTCGGGTGCAGGTAGCGGGCATTCAGCTAGATCCGGCCACGCGAGGTCCGGCGCTAGAGTATCCCTACCGTGGGCTGACCCTGCGGCACCTGGCCACCGGCAAAGAGCAGACCGTGGCCCTGCCCGATCAGGCTCGTGTGCGCAACCTGATGTGGTCTTCCAGTGGGCGCTATCTGGCTTTTACCCTAACCCAACCCGAGGGCCTAGAGCTGTGGGTAGCCGATGTGGCTCTGGCTGAAGCTAAACAGCTGACGCCCCCTATTCTCAACGCTATCTACGGCAACCCCTGCGACTGGATTTCAGAAGAGGCTGGCCTGCTCTGCAAAGTAGTGCCCCCTAATCAGGGGCCTCCCCCTGCGGCCCCAACTGTACCCACAGGTCCCCGAATTGAGCAGAACCTAGGTAGAGAGGCTCCAGCCCGCACCTACACCAATCTGCTGACCAACGAGCACGATGAGGCGCTGTTTGAGTACTACCTGACTTCGGTGCTGGAGCAGGTGAGCCTCCAGGGAACGCGAACGACCTTGACGGAGCCGCTTTTGATCGACGAGGCCACCCCTTCTCCCAACGGGGAGTGGATCTTGATGGAAACTGTCGAGCGCCCTTTTTCCTATCAGGTGCCGGTGGGTCTGTTTCCCCGGCGCAAGGCGGTGCTGGATTTGACGGGGCGGGTTGTGTTTGAGGCGGCGAACCTGCCTTTGGCAGACAACGTTCCCGTCAACTTTGACTCGGTGAGAACAGGGCGTCGCGTGGTGTGGTGGCGGGCCGATCTTCCAGCTACGCTGTTTTGGGTGGAGGCGATTGATGGCGGCGATGCCCGCACTCCAGCCCCGTTTCGAGATCAGGTGCAGCAGCTAGCGGCCCCCTTTACCGAGGTGCCCCAGACCCTCTGGCAAACCGAGCGCCGCTTTAACCGGATTACCTGGGGAGATGCTACCCGCGCCTTGGGCTATGAATATTGGCACGATACCCGGCGGCTGCGAACCTGGCTGCTAAACCCGGCTAGCCCTGAAACGGCCCCGGTGCTGTTAGACGAGCGGGATGCTCAGGATGACTACCGCGATCCGGGCCGCACGATTACGGCTGCCAATGGCTATGGTTGGCACACGCTGCTGTTTGGGCCAGATGGCAACAGCCTATATCTGGAGGGGCGAGGGGCTTCGCCAGAGGGAATCTATCCGTTCCTCGATCGCTGGGACTTGGTGACCAATGTCAAAGTCCGTCTTTGGCAGTCACAAGATCCGTTTCTAGAGCGGGTTCACTACCTGATAGATAACCAGGCCCAGCAATTTATCATTCAGCGGCAGACGCCCGCTGAACCGCCCAATTACCGACTGTATGACCGAGAAACAGCCCAGTCTACTCCCCTAACCGAGTTTGCTGATCCGCTGCCCTGGTTTGCCGAGGTGACCAAGGAAGTGGTGCGCTACCAGCGAGCCGATGGGCTAGATCTCTTTGCCACTTTGTATCTCCCTCCTGGCTACGATGCAGCGGCAGATGGCCCGCTGCCAACCCTCCTGTGGGTGTATCCGCAGGAGTACAAGAGCCGAGAATCGGCTGCCCAAGTAACAGCCTCGGAGAATTCTTTCAGCCGCCCCTGGGGGTATTCGCCCCTGTTTATGCTGACCCAAGGCTACGCGGTGATGATGGGGCCAACCATGCCCATTATTGGTGAGGGCAATGCCCAGCCTAACGACACTTACCTGGAGCAGCTGGAGATGAGCGCTCAGGCGGCAGTGGACTACTTGGTACAGCGGGGGGTGAGCGATCGCAACCAAATTGCCATTGGCGGCGAGTCTTATGGCGCGTTTACAACCGCGAATTTGCTAGCCCATACGGATCTTTTCAGTGCAGGCATCGCCCTTAGCGGAGCCTACAACCGCACCCTCACACCCTTTGGTTTCCAAGGCGAGCAGCGCACCTATTGGGAGGCGCAGGAAACCTATATCAACATGTCCCCTTTCACCCACGCTGCCCAAATCAAGCAGCCTCTACTGCTGATCCACGGTGCTGAGGATGATAATTCGGGGACATACCCAGTGCAGAGCGAACGTCTGTATGGGGCGCTGCGCGGTTTGGGGGGGACTGTGCGCTGGGTGGAACTGCCGCTGGAGGGCCACGGTTACCGCTCGCGCGAAGCGGTGGGGCATGTGCTGTGGGAGGTGACGCAGTGGCTGGATTTGTATGTTAAGGGGAATAGGGAGTAGGAGAAATGCGGGGAATGAGGGACGCGGGGAATTGGAGGGGTGGTGTCTGCAACCTGCGCTTGAAGTGAGAAATTGATTGTGATCAGGGAGCGGGGTGATCGGGAACACCAGATCAGATGGGGAAAGGGTCGGGTCGGGGCTGTTGTTGATAGCGTGAACGAATGCGCCTCCCTTTCCCCCACTAACCAAGGAGCCTCCCCCCCAATGGAACTAAGATATCGCTGTATTTCCTACGCTGCTTCTGCCTCTAATCCTGACGGTAAAGAGATAGGGCAAGTGGGTTCGGTTCTCGGTACTCGCATTGATCTCAGGCGTTATCCGTTTCAGGTGCAGCGGCTAGGCCATAAGTCGGTAGAAATGTCCTATCACAGTGTTCGCTACACCCGATGAGTGCAGCGCTGACAAGGTAGTTTTCCTTCCCTGCAATTGAGAGTTTTGCCCCTGGTCTATCCGGGGGCTTTTTTTGCAATTTGATATCTAATACCTATTCTCTAAACAGCCGCTATTCATCCACCTATCCACTCTTCTACCCTCTATCTGCAGCACTTTTTTCTGGAATGGGTATAAACTCCTGGGGTTAGCGGCTGCCGACCTTGTTTGTAACGCCTTTCTCTTCTGGCTCAATAAATCTTGATCCAACAAGCAAGCCGTTCGCCGCTTTTCATGAGGTAAGTAGCAAAGCTATGGCGGAGTGTAGCGGATAGTCATTACAAGATCATCTAGAGAGCTGATGTTAGGTTAATGTTGCAGCTTGATAAAGATGCTTATGGTAAGTTCTACTGATCCAACGGTTTTGCAGATCGACGGATTCAAAATGCGTCCTATTCAAGTTTCTGATTTGGATGCCCTTGCAGCAATTTGGGCTGATCCTGAAGTAACTTGCTTTCTACCCAGTCAAGGTGTTCCAATTTCTAGAGAAAATACAGAGAAGGCACTTCAGTCCTTTATTTCACATTGGCAGCAGCGAAGTTATGGAGTCTGGGCGATCGTAGAAAATACTTCTCCATTTGAGATGGTTGGTTATTGTGGTCTTCGCTATCTTAGCGAGTTAGGTGAGGTTGAAGTTCTTTACGGTTTAGCCAGAGATTATTGGGGAAGAGGAATTGCAACTCAAGCTGTGAGAGCATCAATTTCTTACGGTTTCAACGTAGCCAACTTAGACAGAATAGTTGCAATGGTAATGCCTGATAATCAAGCTTCAAGGAGAGTCATAGAGAAAGCAGGCCTGCATTATGAAAAACAGATACATAAGTTTAATCTAGACGCTCTTTATTACGCCATTGCACGTTGCGTGGCATAACAATTTTGTGTAGCGGATTGTCGAAAGTCCACTACTCTGACTTGGTTCCTAGTCAGGAGACGCTGAGGCACATTCTGCTGGGCGACTATGGTGCGATCGTCAAGATCATCTAGGCCTCGCTGTTTTCGATTACGCTGAGCCCAAGCACTGGTCACAGCCCATACCTACCGGCAGACCCGGCGAGCACCTATCCATTCTGACCTGCTGCGAAGCCTCTGGGGTAGCTCTAGAAAATTAAGGCACAGAAATCCACAAATGTCAGGCTATGAGCCATCAGTCCGTCTTTAAGCTGATGGCTCGTGGCAACAAATATTACCTATCCAAAGACTTGTACTTCCTAATCCACCTTGGTACAGTGAGGAACTGTTTTTGAAAGAAACTTCTGCTTATGCTGAAAGTAGTGGGGGCTGGACTCGGTCGAACTGGAACAAAGTCACTCAAGTTTGCACTCGAGCGACTTCTTAGCAAGCCTTGCTATCACATGGCTGAGGTATTCTCCCATCCAGAACATATTCCTCTTTGGAGTGCTGTATCTCGTGGTGAAAGTATTGATTGGTCGAGAATTTTTGATGGATATATTGCCACAGTAGATTGGCCTTCAAGTTCTTTTTGGTTTGAGTTGAGTACTATCTACCCTGACTCCCTTATTATTCTTTCCTATAGAGACGCTGACTCATGGTGGCAGAGTGCAAGTTCAACGATATTTCCTAGAATTAGGAAATCGGAAGGTGTGTGGCGTTCTATGGTTGATGAATTGTTTGAGAATAGATTTACTACAGACATAGCTAATCGCTCAGCGTGTATTGAAGCTTTTAATCAGCATAATGAGCTTGTCCGGAACTCTGGCTTAGGGCATAGGCTACTTGAATGGAAAGCTAGTGACGGCTGGGAACCACTATGTCGAGCGCTTGATCTGGAAATTCCAGAAGAGCCATTTCCTCATGAAAACTCAACAGCGTCTTTTATTCAAAAGCACTTGTGATGTAAGGTTGCGGTTTAACTAACGCTTGCAATGGACAGCTCAGAATAACTACTGGTAATATCTCAAAGACTCATATTGCCGTTGAAGCGGGTCGTTAGTCCTTATGCTAATAGCGGGAATTACGCCGGTCACTAGACTTAAGCTATGGACACGACAGAAGCCCCTCACTTGACCCGTTAGTTTTTGGTTTGCGATCGCATCCAACAGCTACTCACACCAATCGCCGCAAAAGTCTAAAAAATAGCAGCATAGCATCAGACCTTTGAGTTCTTGATACTGAAAGCCTCGCAGACATGAGGACATATTAAGCGCTATTACATTCCCCAAGGCAGCCCTTTAAAATAGCCTCATCGCGATTGAGCACTAGCACCACTATGAAGGCTAAAGTTCCTACACAAGAGGCTGCTCGGCTTGAAGCACTCAGGCAATATAGGATTTTAGATACGCCATCTGAGCAAGCCTACGACGACATTACTGCCCTTGCCGCTTTCATTTGTGATGTGCCCATTGCTCTCATCAGTCTGGTTGATTCAGACCGTCAATGGTTTAAATCCAAAGTGGGTCTAAATGTTGACGAAACCAGTCGTGATGTCTCATTCTGCGCCCATGCCATCTTGAGTGAGAACATCATGATTGTGAAAGATACCCTGCAGGATGAGCGTTTTGGCAATAACCCGCTCGTAACCTGTGCGCCAAACATTCGCTTTTATGCAGGCGTCCCGCTGCGGACTCCTGAGGGCCATTTGATTGGAACACTCTGTGTCATTGACCATCAGCCTCGGGAGTTGTCAGAACACCAGATCACAACCTTGGAAGCATTGGCTCGTCAGGTTGTGATGCAGCTAGAGTTGAAGCGCACCTCGGCTCAATTGGCAGATGCTTTAGAACAAATCAGGGTGATGGAAGGGCTGGTTCCAATTTGCTCGTACTGCAAAGGGGTGCGTGACGACAAAGGCTTTTGGTCAACAGTTGAGAAATTTGTTAAAGGCCAATTCAACGTTGATTTTTCTCATGGGGTGTGCGACCAATGTATGCGGCAGCACTTTCCAGATGTAGCCCAAGTTTTACTCGTTGATGTTAAAGATTCTCCGTGTGATAAACATAGCTCATCCGAGGAATTATTGGGATAGAAGTTTAGCGAGCTGAATTAGGCTGCGATCTCTAAGTTTGATAGCTGAGTAACTACACTTGGCTGCTGTGGATCTGTAGCTATGTGGCTAACTAGTGACTTTCTACTGAGCATTTAACAACCGTCAGCCTCTCTTCAAGCCGACGGTTGTCATCAAGAACATCACCCATTTACGGAAGGTATCTCAACCTACTTTATGCAGGCATAGCCGACTGGCGTCTAGCTATTAGCTGGCTGTTCTCGATCGTAGAGTTGACGCCCTGCCTCTAGTTGAGAGTTAATTTGTTCGCGGGTGCCTACGAAAGTATACTGCTCGTTGAAGCTGCCTAGAGGACGTTCTCCGACAATATAGTGGCGGACAGGAATGTCGGGGGCATTAACGACAATACGATCGGCTACTCGTGCTGTTGCCTGTGGCGCATTCGGATTCACTTCTGCAAGCTGAGAAACGACCCACAACTCGTTGTTTACCGAGTAAACATCTTGAATTTCGACGTTGTAGCCACTAGAAGGAGCCTCAACTTCAACAGTAATCGTACGTTCCTGACGCTCTGCTCCTGGTACATTAACGTCGATATAAGGAACCTCAACAGTTTCTTCTTCCTGCACCACGATAACCTTGGGCACTGTGATTGTACGTTCCGTTACTCCAACGTTTACATCGGGTCCCTGAACATCATATTCGGGTAGACTGCCAGGCTCCACTTCCACGTCTACATCAGGTAAACTACCTGCTTCTTCTTGCTCTACTCGGCACGATGCCATAGGGATAAGAAGCAGAAGTAGCGACAGAGGAAGAACCTTCTTCAATGTTGAACCTTTTAATTCCAGGTGTGATTGCATAAATTTTGATCCTCAAATTACAGAAAAAATTACAGAAAAAGCTATTAACCCGTAAGAAGAACTTCGAGTAAGCGCAGGACTAACTGCTTGAATACCGCATGCTCAGCCAAACTAACCCCCTAAAACTGACCAGCCTAGTGTGATCATTACCCTGGGGTGTCTAGCCATCGGTAAATGTGGCTCTTCTAAAGCCCGTGGTTAAGCCCGTAGCTCTTGAATCTCTTTACGGAGATTTGCAGAACTAGAATCGCAAAGCTTACATATGGCTGATCAACGCAGCTGATCAACAAGCCATATTCTTCTCTAACACTTGTATACTTACGATCTATCGCTTGATTTGTATCGCTCTACAGTTAGAGATTGAGTCTAGCTGTTGGAGGAAGAGGAAAGACTGTCTGCTGTTGCCAGATTGTGTTGCAGCCTTTTCTAGGCTGCAAGATACGCTCCACACCTGACTACAAGAGGCTTTTAGGTCTTCCTGTACCTCAGCCAATACGGCAGATGATAGAGAAACGCTGAATTAACTCGGACCCAAGCTTTGTCTAAATAAATGCCTAGACCTTGCCTTTACGCTGTTCTTGGCTCTGGCAGCGTTAGTACTTGGGTGAATTGCTTTGTGCTTCCCAAGGCTGACAATGATGAGCACCAAGAGTATTGGGAGAATGCAATTGCACGTATCAGAGTGCGATCGCAACCCGCTGTGAAATATTCAACTAAACTGTTAAGGGCCAATCACTCGCTGTCAGTTGAGGCGTCACTGTGAAAACAATTGGGCTAATTGGCGGCATGAGTTGGGAGTCTTCGATTGAGTATTACCGCATCATCAATGAGACAACCAAAGCCAAGCTCGGTGGGCTGCATTCTGCTAAGAGCGTGATGTTTTCAGTTGACTTTGCAGAGGTTGAAGCTTTACAGCATCAGAGCCGCTGGCAAGAAGCGGCAACGCTCATGATCGAAGCTGCGAAAAGTCTTGAACGATCAGGGGCAAATTTCGTGATTCTTTGCACCAATACAATGCATAAACTGGCGGAAGAAATTCAGGCCAGTATTCAAATTCCTTTTCTCCATATTGCTGATGCAACCGCTCAACGCGTTCAAGCAAACGGTATGCGAAGAGTTGGCTTGTTGGGAACTCGCTTTACGATGGAGGAAGATTTCTACAGGGGGCGACTGATTCACAAACATGGTTTAGATGTGATAGTTCCCAATGATGATGAGCGAGCCATCGTCCATCGTGTTATCTATGAGGAACTGTGCCTCGGTATTGTCAATTCAAAGTCCCGAGAACAATACGTTGATGTTATGACTCGGTTGGTTCAAGCAGGGGCAGAAGGCATTATTCTAGGCTGCACAGAGATTGAGTTGCTGGTTGAAGACGAAGACGTAGCTGTGCCTCTGTTCCCAACCACCCGAATTCATGCAGAGGCTGCAGTGGAGTTTGCGATCGCAACCAACCAAAGCCAGCATCCCTAAGTTAAAGCTGACCTGCTGCCACTGATTTGATCCGCTAGCACTGGCTTTCAAGGTGTGCGATACAGTGGAATTCTGTAGTTTTCAGTACAACAGTAGCTTGCCATTCATGGGAAAAATGCAATGAATTCAGGCTTAAGTCTTGAATTACTCCATATTTCTTGAGGCGTTACTAATTCGCAGATTCAAAGCGCAGTGCTTGAAAGCTTAAGGCTGCATGCCTTGTAGCCTTTGAGCTTTAGATACGATGCCAAGGTTTCTCGATTTTAGTAACGCTGATTTTTCTGCTTGTGGAGATCGGTTTTACTGCAACTCGCCAAAGTGAAAGTTTCTGAGATTGGTCTGATCGGATTACAGACTCCAACGACTTACTTGTAATTGCTCTGCCAGGTTTTCGGTAAGATACTCACACTTAGCCCTGAATAACTAGGGTTTGGTATATCTGCTGTCTATTTCAAAGATTTGCTTTAAGTACCATCAGACGGTCAACTCCTTAGGGGAAAAATTTATGAGTGGAAATGAAGCTCGCGTTCAAGCAGTTCGTCAGATTATCAATCGGGAACTGATGCCGCCCAAACCTCCAGAACGCCTGGAAAAAATATGGGCCGAGAACGTCTTCAACCTCAGCAAAATGCAGGCGAGTCTCCCCAAAGCCGTCTTCAAATCTATCAAAAAGACGATTCTCACAGGTGAAAAACTAGACCCCTCTATTGCAGATACCGTTGCCACTTCAATGAGAGACTGGGCTGTGTCAAAAGGGGCGCTCTACTACGCCCACGTCTTTTACCCAATGACCAACCTGACGGCAGAAAAGCACGACGGCTTCATTGCTGTGCAGGGAGACGGCAGCGTTATTTCAGAATTTTCTGGCAAAGTGCTGGTGCAGGGAGAGCCAGATGGGTCTTCGTTCCCCAATGGCGGTATTCGCGATACCTTTGAAGCGCGGGGATATACCGGGTGGGACGTGACCAGCCCTGCCTACATCATGGAAACAGACAACGGCTCAACGTTGTGCATTCCCACTGTTTTCGTGTCGTGGACGGGTGAAGCACTCGATAAAAAAGTGCCGCTTTTACGCTCCATCACCGCAATGGACAAAGCTGCTAACAAGGTTCTAAAACTCCTGGGTCATGCTAATGTTGCTCGGGTCAGTTCTAGCTGCGGAGCTGAGCAGGAATACTTTTTAGTAGACACTAATTTTGCCAGTCAGCGCCCTGATCTGCTGCTGGCTGGACGCACCCTTTTTGGTAAAGCTCCGGCTAAAGGTCAGGAATTTGACGACCATTACTTTGGCGCGATTCCAGAGCGGGTTCAAGTCTTCATGCAGGATGTTGAAGAAACGCTCTACAAGCTAGGCATTCCGGCAAAAACCAGGCACAACGAAGTAGCCCCCGGCCAGTTTGAAATCGCGCCCTTTTTTGAATCTGCGAACGTAGCCAGTGACCATCAGCAGCTACTCATGACAGTGCTGCGCCATACCGCTAAAAAGCATGGGTTTAACTGCCTGCTGCATGAAAAACCGTTTGCAGGCATCAACGGTTCTGGCAAGCACGTCAACTGGTCAGTGGGGAACGCCACTCAAGGAAATTTGCTCGATCCAGGCGATTCTCCCCATGAGAATGCTCAGTTCCTGGTCTTTTGTGGTGCCGTGATTCGCGGTGTGCACAAGTACGGTTCGCTGATGCGGGCAGTCATTGCTACGGCCAGCAACGATCATAGGCTAGGGGCCAATGAAGCGCCTCCCGCCATCATGTCTGTGTACTTAGGGACGCAGCTAGAGGAAGTCTTTGAACAGATCAAAACTGGCACAGTTACAGAGTCGAGGCAAAAAGGGGTGATGGATTTGGGCGTGGACGTGTTGCCCCATCTCACCAAAGATGCTGGCGATCGCAACCGCACCTCACCGTTTGCCTTCACCGGCAACCGATTTGAGTTTCGAGCTGTCGGATCAAGCCAATCGGTATCAGGCCCGCTGATTGCGCTGAATACGATGCTGGCAGATTCTCTAGATTGGATCGGCAATCGCCTGGAAAGGGAATTGTCTAGCGAAGCAGACCTCAGTACGGCGATCATCACCGTGCTCAAAGAAGTGATGGAAGAACATGGTGCTGTTGTCTTTGGCGGCAATGGCTATTCCGAAGAATGGCACAAAGTCGCGGTTGAGGATCGGGGTTTGGCAAACCTGCGCACCACTGCCGACGCTCTACCGATTCTCAAAGCAGAGTACATCGAAGACCTTTTCAAAAAAACTGGCGTACTGACTCCGGTTGAGCTTGAAAGCCGTTTTGAGGTGTATTCAGAGCAATACATTCTGTCTATTGAAGTGGAAGCCAAGCTTGTGGTTAGCATGGCCAAAACTATCATCTACCCGGCAGCATTAGAGTACCTGTCAAAGCTTTCGTCCACCATTGCCAGTTTGTCTAGCTTGGGCATCGACTTTGAGAAGGAGAGCGCCACCAAAATTGCTGACCTGACGAAGTCTCTAGTGGCGGCAACCGGCCAGCTGAGTGAGGCTCTAGGCCAGCATGATTTTGCCACAACAGAAGAAAAGATGCAGTATTGCGCCCAAACCCTTCGCCCTCTAATGGATGAGGTGCGCCAATATGCAGATGCACTGGAAGGTGAAGTTGCAGATAGTTTCTGGCCGCTGCCGACTTACCAAGAAATGCTGTTCATTAAGTAATCGAATTAAGTAACCGGATCAAAGCCTGAGTTTGTAGATGATTGTGATTGAGACAGGGCAGATACCCTTGTCTCAATTTTTTTGTTGCATTAAGGGCTAGGCACAACGCTGTGAGAGTTTGAGTTTATCCAGGGGATAGCCGCCAGAGATAGGGGTGGAGTTGCGATCGCAATCCACCTAAACCCTCCTAAAAATGTCCTGGCAAAACCCACGGTTACACTAGATGAAACCAGCTAGGATTACCATGACCCAACTTCGCATAGGAATCTCAGGGTGGACCTATGCAGCTTGGCGCGGAGCCTTTTACCCTACAGGCTTGTCACATCAGCGTGAGCTGGCATACGCGAGCCAGCGCATGAACTCCATTGAGATCAACGGCTCTTTCTATTCCCTCCAGCGGCCTTCAAGTTACCGCAAGTGGGCTGCAGAGACGCCGTCTGACTTTGTTTTCGCCGTTAAGGGCAGTCGCTTCATCACCCACATGAAGAAGCTGCGCGATATTCGTCCTCCGCTGGCCAACTTTTTTGCCTCTGGCCTGCTGCTCTTGGGCGAAAAGCTGGGGCCGATTCTCTGGCAATTTCCGCCCCAGTGGAGCTATGATCCGGCCCGGTTTGTAGCCTTCCTTAAGCAGCTCCCCGGCACGCCTGATGAAGCGAGTGCCCTAGCTGAGGAAAACACCCTTGCGCCAGAGCGAGCATGGACGACAGCGCTCCATAGCAGACCGCTCCGCTATGCATTCGAGGTGCGCCATCCAAGTTTCTTTGGAAACGATTTCATCGAACTGCTGCGCCAACACAATGCTGCTCTGGTCTTTGCTGATACGGCAGGCACATGGCCGTATGCAGAAGACATCACGGCTGACTTTGTCTACATTCGCCTGCATGGAGCTGAGCAGCTTTACACGAGTGGTTACACAGATGAACAGCTTAAGGGGTGGGCCGAGCGGATACAGGCGTGGCGTACAGGGGGCGAACCGGAAGATAGCCGTCGAATTGTGCTTGGGCAGGCTGCAATCAGCAGACAACGAGATGTCTATGTGTATTTCGACAATGATGCAAAGGTGCATGCTCCCTTCGACGCGATCCGCCTTGCGACTCGGCTTTTAAGCTAGCTTTGCTTCAAATTGATCTGGCAGGAGCCCTATCAGCAGATGTGGCAGAAACTTGGAGAATCACAACGGCTAAGGCTAGCAATACTGGCTGGCTGCGGTTTGGCAGGATGGCTCACGCTGCTCGGCCTGGATATTTACGCCTTTTCTCTGAAAAGCGACTCCTCGCCAGCAGACGCCGCCATCGTCTTGGGTGCTGCCGTTTGGGATGAGCAGCCTTCGCCAGTCTTTGCAGAGCGAATTAACCACGCCATTGACCTCTACCAAGCCGGCACTGTGAGGCTCGTGATTTTTACAGGTGGGGTAGGGGCTAATGACCAGTTCGCCGAATCGATTGTTGCTAGCCGCTATGCCATTGCTCGTGGGGTTGCGGCTGAAGACACGGTTTGCGAAACCACCTCTAAAATCACCTGGGAAAACTTACAGGGAGCAAAGCAGATCATCGACCAACAGCAGTTAGGTCGAGTGTTGATTGTCAGTGACCCACTGCACCTGCGGCGTTCGGTCACTATGGCCAGAGAGTTGGGCATAGATGCATATTCGGCCCCTACCCCCACTACTCGCTACACAGGACTTCAAAGTCAGCTAGAGTTTTTACTGCGCGAGGTCTTTTTCTACGGGCTGTATTGGGTGCGAAGGCCGTTTCGGCTGATTGCTGACCCAGCGCCAGAAATCAAAGTTCAACCTTGTCAAACAATTGAGCAGTCACGTCTACTCTTGCCGAGCATTGTAAATTACGCTGCAAAACGGTTTCGTACAGACGTTACTGGTGTAGATAAGCTAGGAGATACCCCGACTCGTGTAGGACAAGACTAATGGCGCAGGTTGTCATTGTGGGAGCAGGCCCGGCGGGTGCAGCGCTGGCCCTGCTGCTGGTCAGGCGCGGTATAGCCGTGACGCTGGTGGAAGTGACCAAAGACTTTCACCGGGTATTTCGGGGAGAGGGGCTGATGCCGAGCGGGCTTGATGCGCTGCAGCAGATGGGGTTGTCTGAGGTACTAGAGCAAATCCCGCACCGCCCGCTCGATGCTTGGGAGTTTATCGTGGGCGATACTCAGCTATTTCGAGTCGAAGAACCAATGGGGTCTAGCCAGCCCTGCACGCTGGTATCGCAACCGCCCCTGCTAGAAGCTCTGATTGCTGAGGCCCAGCCCTATGAGGGGTTTGAGTTTGTTCAGGGGGTGGCCGTCAAAGATTTGGTGTGGAGTTGCGATGGTCAAAGACCGGCCCTTGGGAGCGATCGCATCATCGGCGTCAAGCTAGCTAATGGCCGAGAGATTGCCGCTGATCTGGTGATCGGCACAGACGGGAGAAATTCAATCATTCGGCAGCGGGCAGGACTAGAACTCGTGAAGCAGCCGCAGGATATTGGTGTGCTCTGGTTCAAGTTGGCAGCGCATCCCCGCTTTGTTGAAGACAACGTGTTCTGCACGATTCTCAAGGGTGATAGTGGGTTCAGCGTTTTTCATGGAGCGGAAGCAGGCAAGCTGCACCTAGCCTGGGTCCTTTTTGCTGAGGATAAAACGGACCGGAAGCAGGCGAACTGGGCAGAGGTGTTTGCGGCTTCATCTCCAGACTGGCTAGCAGAGCATTTTCGCAACAGTGCAGACACGATTGAGCCACCAATTCGGCTGTCGGTGGTGGTAGGTCGCTGCCCGTCCTGGCACAAGCCAGGGGTTTTGCTGTTGGGAGATGCGGCTCACCCCATGTCTCCGGTGCGGGCGCAGGGGATCAACTTGGCTCTGCGCGATGTGATTGTGGCCGCAAATTATTTAGTGCCTGTGCTGATGGCGGGCGCTAGCCCTGAATTAATTGATCAGGCACTCGGGCAGATTCAGGCAGAGCGTGAACCGGAGATTATTCGCGCTCAACAGCTGCAGCAACGGGAAGCCGGTCAGGGAGATAAGCTGCGTAAGAACCGATTGGCGCGGGCGCTGATCATGCGGCTGGCCCCGCTGTTTCGGCGGAGTCTCCGGCAAGTTTGGGTTAAACGGCAGCATGATCTGCGTGAAGGAGTAACGTCAGTGAGACTGGTCGTTTAAGGGAAAATTAGGAACCCGTGGTAGGTCAGTGCCGCCGTTTCTACCTGAGTCACTAGCGGCTACACACTAGCGGCTACACACAAACGACTGACCAAGATCAGCTCCTATACCAATTTCTAAATACCGCTGCCCATTCACCTATCCACTCTCCTACGCCCTATCTGCAGCACCTTTTTTGCAACTGGAGAACCAGCAGCCCGAGGTCGCTCGGCAGCCCCAAACTTCGGGTTCGGGGAGAAAAATTTTGTTCATGTCTACCACCTTTAGAAATAAATTCCTGATTGGCCTTGAGGTATACGGAAGTATTTCACTGTGCCGATGATTTGTCCCCTGAGTCCCAGGCTTAGCAAGACTGTGCTGGTTGAAACAGACGGCAAAAAGTAGACGAAAGTCTCTGCGTCTATTGCATCACCGGCTAAAGATCGTGACCGCCGAAAGACTCTTGCTTTCTTAACGGGTAGAGGTTCCATGCGCGCTCCGAATATGACGCTCTGTACCCTGGTTGCGATCGCAGCCTGGGATTCTTTCGCAGCCACCACAATGGCCCAAGAGCCCCTTGTTCTGCCACCCCTACGCGGAGCCGACGATACGGGCCAGACCAAACTATTCAAAGCCAGCCCTGTCACTAGAACAACCCCCACCCCAGAAACCTCAAAGCAACAGTCTTTTTCTCACCCCACACTAGCCTCGGCCTCAGTCATCACCTCGCGCTTACCCACTGCAATTGCCGACATAAAGCGCCGCATGCTGACCCAAAGGCAGTCTCCACAGCTCAAGTCAACCCTGCCACGTATGGCTCCGCCGCTTTCCTCCAGAACAGCTCCGGCTGTGACGGCTCCAGCTATAACCGCTCCAGCTGTGCCTGCTCCGGTCGTGACCGCTCCGGCCGTGACCAATACCAGTTCAGCTCCGACCGAGGAGGAGAATCTGGCAACGATTCACCCCTATTTGACGACAGCCGCCGCTAATCTGGCCCTGCAGCTAGCCGAGTCGGGTCAGCTAGAGCGGGCTCGGCAGATGACCCAACTGCTACCCCCCGATCAGCGGGCCGAGATCTTAGCCAAGATTGAGGCCTGGACGCCGCCTCAACCGCTAACAGCCGCTCAGAGCGAGCCTGCAATACCCACTGCAACGCCGACATCGAACCCAGAGGAGACCCCTGCCGAGGTGGCAACAGCAGCGGCGGCAGTGCCTGCCCCTCGCCAATTCAGGCTGTTTTCTCGACCGAATGCAACTCCAGACGTGGCTCCACAACCTGCCCCAGCGCCTGCTCCAGAAGCTCCCTCAGAAGCTCCCTCAGAAGCTCCCTCAGAAGCTCTCCCAGAAGCACCTGTTGAGCTGGCTGCATCCACTCCCGTTGTTGTGCCGCCTTCTCAGTCTGCGGTTTTGGCCCCGGCAGAAGTCAACCTTGAGGCGCTGGTGCCCGCTACGCCCGCCCGTATCACCCCAGAAATGCCGCCTCCACCGGAGACGTTGGCTTACGTCAGCAAGCCCCCCATCCCAGCCCCCACCAGCATGATCTTTCCGCTGGCGGCAGAGGCTCCGGTCACGTCTCCCTTTGGCTGGCGCACCCACCCGATCAGCGGGTCTCGTCGCTTTCACGCAGGCACAGACTTTGGCGCGCCCCAAGGCACTCCTGTGCTAGCGGCGTTAAGCGGACGAATTAAACTGGCTGACTGGAATGGCGGCTACGGGCTGGCAGTTCAGATTGAGCACAACGACGGCACTCTAGACACTTTCTATGCTCACCTGTCGGAGGTGATGGTGCAAGCGGGTGACTTGGTAGAGCGGGGCACCGTAGTGGGCCATGTGGGCACTACGGGCTATTCAACCGGGCCACACCTGCACTTTGAGGTGCGCCGCAAGACTGACGGGGGCTGGGTTGAGGTCGATCCGATGGCAGAAATAGAGACTCAGCCACAGGCCGAGCAACCCGCTCCGGCTGAGCCTGAAGCCCCTGTGGCCCAGGTGCCTGAGGCAAAACCGGAGGCTGTTCCGGCTCCCTCGGCCCAGCCGACTCCTGAATACTCGCTGTCTCAGGTTCCAGATCTAAAGGGAGCTATGACATCAGCCGTAAATGCTACGAGTAATCAGGACTTGCCTGCGCCCTCGACAACCCTCACTGCGGCTGCATCGGCCTCTGCTCAGCCTGAGTCTGCTGAAACCCCGCAAGAATCTAGCCAGGAGCAGGTCAGCACTCCCGAGGTTAAGGATCTGAACTATTGGTCAGACCTGTGTCAGTCGCTAGTGAGTAAGGGCCAGTTCTCTGAGGCGTTAGCTGCTTGCGATCGCACCCTCACCCTACAGCCCGATGCCCTAGAAATCTGGGTCCATCGCGGGCAGGCCCTGGAAGGCTTGGGCTTACAGACCGAGGCGTTGGCTAGCTATAGCTACGTGCTGCACCGACAGCCGCGCCACTCTCAAAGCTTGACCTATCAGTGCCGCACCTTCCTCAAGATGGGCAGCTTAGAAGCTGCGCTAGAGGCCTGTGATCAAGCGCTATCAGCAGCTCGGTCGTGGGGCCAGGCGTCTCCCGCCGATGCCTGGCACCTCAGGGGTCAGGTGCTGGCACAGCAGACCCACCATGAGGAGGCGCTGCGGGCTTATGCTCGGGCTTTGCGGGTTCAAGACAAGCGCTCAGATGTGCTGGTCGATCGCTGCCGTAGCCTGCTGGCCTTGGGCCGCTATGAAGATGGGCTAGCTGCCTGTGAAGAGGCCACAGCGATCAATCAAAACTGGGGCAAGGTAACCTCGGCCCAAGTGCAGCATCTTCAAGGACGGGCACTGGCACAGCTGGGTCGCGGTGAAGCTGCGATCGCAGCTTTTGACCAAGCCCGTGCTCAAGATCCAAAAAACGCCGACCTCTGGGCTGACCAAGGACAGGTGTTGCAGAGCCTGGGTCGCTACGATGATGCGCTCAATGCTTTTCAGCAAGCTGCCCAGATCAAGCCCGACTCCTCTCGGGCACTGATGGGTCAGGCCGCCGCCCTCAACCATTTGCAGCGGCACGAACCGGCCCTTGAAGCTATCGATCGGGCGCTGCAGGGAGATGGCGTTTGGGGCAGCTTCACCCCTAGCCAGATTTGGGACCAGCAGGCCCAAGCTCTAGGCGGCGTGGGGCGGTACGACGAGGGTCTAGCCGCAGCTAACCGCGCTATAGAGCTACAGCCTGACTCTGCTGCAGCTCTGAACAACCGGGCCGTTATTCTCTGGCATCTAGAGCAACCTGAAGAGGCTCTAGCCTCGACTCAGAAAGCCATCAAGCTAGACCCAAGCTATGCCCCGGCCTGGTTTAACCAGGGGCGGCTCCTCAGCACCACTGGAGAACACGCCCAGGCATTGGCTGCCTACGACGAGGTGCTGCGCCTCAACCTTGACCTTGCCACAGCTTCCCTCTGGATCAACCGGGCCGGAGCACTTTGGAGCCTGGGCCGCCTAAACGACTCCCTGGCTGACCTCGATAAAGCCATTCGGCTTGACCCCAGCTCCACCGAGGCCCAGGTCAATCGCGGTATCGTGCTGCTGCGGATGGGCCGGTTTGAAGATGCGATCGCAGCCTACGACAAAGCCATCGAACTAGATCCCAACGCCACCGCTGCCTGGTACGGTCGGGGAACTGCTTTGATGAGACTTAATCGGGCTAGTGAGGCTTCTGAGGCGTTTGCGAAAATTGATTTCTAAAGAGAGGCCGAGGGCAGAAGGGGAGAGCAGGGGAGAATTGCTGAGTCTCAGTTTGGCGGCGCTGATTAATTCGGCGCTTAACCTTCAAAACTCAAAACTTTTATCCCCTGATGGCCTCCTCAAGCCTCCATAAACTGCTTTCCCTGAACCAACTCAACGGCCTGCCGCAGGGCTTGGGTGCGATCGCTCAAAACGTGCTCAGGTGGAACTAGCGAAAAAATTCCCAGGCTTTCTAAACGGCTTTGGATCTTGGGGCTGGTCCCCACCATAAAGATCTTCAGGCCTTTGTCGTAGGCATCTCGGATCGCATTTTCGATAGCCAAAGAAGCGGTCACACCCATCATAGGCACGTCGGTTAGATCCATTACTAGAGCATCAGCTTCTTTCATGGCGTTGTGTTCGCGGGCAATGGCTTTGGATAGGCCAAAGATCATCGGGCCACTCAGGTAAAACAGCAGCACTCGGCCGTTGCCCCGATCTAGTAGCTGCCGGTCCTCTTCGCTCAAGCGCACATCATCGTCTAGGTCGGCAATCAGCTTGACCTCCTGAGACTGTAGATTACTCAACCGCTCAATCGTGAGAATATTGGCAATAAATACCCCAACCCCCACAGCCACAATCAGATCAACAAAGACTGTCAGCAGCAGCACCCCGTACATGATCATGGAGCCTTTGACGGATACCTTGTGAGAGCGCTTCAAAAAGCTCCAATCAAGAATGTCAATTCCCACCTTCAGGGCAATCCCGGCCAGCACCGCCATGGGAATGGGCTGCGTTAGACGGGCCGCACCCAACACCACCACCAGCAAAATTAAAGCCCGAGACAAACCCGATAGCGCCGACCCCGCCCCGGTTTGAATGTTAACTACGGTGCCCATCGTTGCCCCTGCTCCAGGCAATCCACCACACAGCCCAGAGACCATGTTGCCAATGCCTTGGCCAATCAGTTCCTTATTAGACTGATGCTCGGTGCGGGTAAGGCTATCGGCAATCACCGCCGTCAGCAGGGTATCAATGCAGCCCAACAGCCCCAGCATGATGGCATCTACAAACATCACGGTCAGCTGACCAGCGCTAAAGGTCGGTACTTGCAGTGTCGGCAGCCCCACCGGAATTTCCCCAATCCGGCGAATATCGGCGTCTTGAAAGACCACTAGCGACACGATCGTTCCCACAATCAGGGCCACCAGCTGGGGTGGCACCCACCGCTTGAACTTCTTAGGCATCAAAAAAATGATGGCCAGCGTCAACACTCCTAAAATCACCTCAGGCGGGTTGATATCAGAGAGCAGCTGGGGCAAGGCTGTTATTGTGCCCATAACGCCGCCCTTAGGTGCGGCCTGCCCCAAAAACGGCGCAATCTGCAAAATGATCAGAATCACGCCAATGCCTGACATAAAGCCAGAAATGACGCTGTAGGGCATCAAGGTGACGTACTTGCCCAGCTTAAACAAGCCAAAAACAATCTGAAAAGCGCCTGCTAGCATGACCACGGTAAAAGCCATCGCTAGCCCATTTTCAGGGTTGCTCGCCGTTAAGCTGGCGATGATGGCCGTCATCACTACGGTCATCGGGCCGGTCGGCTCAGAGATCAGCGTGGGAGTGCCGCCAAACAAAGCTGCGAAGAAGCCAACGCAAACGGCTCCATATAGCCCCGCAATGGCCCCGGCTCCGGAGGCCACCCCGAAGGCTAAAGCTAGGGGTAGAGAGATGATGGCAGCCGTTAAGCCGCCAAAAAGATCGCCCTGTAGGTTATTGAAACGAATTCGATTAGTGATGGCCATGAATGCTCAAAGATTTAGGAGCGAGGGGTCAAACAATTGAATACCTAGCCCTTAAGCGAGGTAGTTTTCCACCTCGCTCAAGGACTGGCTGTGTTGAAACATCGGCTCAAGTACATACTTGGGCTGATGCTTCAAGGCTGGTAGCCTATTTGGTTTGCAAAAATTTAGTTGTAGCTTTTCAAATTACACTAAAGTTTAGCCCTACAGACGGCACTTAACTAAAAAGATCATTCGCTTTGATAAAAGACCTTAGCGTGTCTAAAAGATTGCCAACCGGTGCCTGGGACTCTTTTTTTAGTTTCTTGGGGTTAGGTGCTGTGCTCGAAATAACTATTTTGGGCCGCCTACTTAGCACTTTCCAACTTACTCAATAGTGAAGCGCAAAATACAGCGGGGTTCCTTTTGGATGGCGAGAAAGGGTAACTAGAACCTGCGTTAAACCAAACGATAGAAAAGCCCGGACGATCGCAATCTATTTAGAACTAAAAGCCGGTCTTATCTCACCAGGCTGCTCGCTAGATAGCCTAGCTCAGATAGCAAAGTGATATGCTGAACGTATAGGGCTGGCAGGTAATACGTTCTTTATTTCAGCCTTTGACATGCAGGGTATTTTGACCGACCTCGCTGCAGAAGGAGCGGTCTCAGTTCCCCTGCTGACAGAATCTGCTAGGCAGGCACTACATCGGGCAGCAACAAGTTACGACTACAGCTTGGAGCGGTCGGTCTATGGCACGAGCGATCGTATTGTCAAAACAGACTATGGCTCCTGTGAGCTAGAGGCAACAACGGGTCTGTTCGCAGAGTTTCAGCAGGCTTTTCAAGCGCTTTTAGATCAGTCCTTGGCCCAATTAGGCACTACCCCTTTCAGCACTCCCTTCTGCTGGAATGCAGCGGTGCTGCAGCGCTACACCCCTGGGCAACTCGGTATTACGCCCCACCGGGACAGCCTCTGGGCAATTAACTTGATTGCTTTGGTGAATCTCGGTGGGCAGGCCGAGTTTTACCGCTGCGATGACCGCCAGGGAACAGGCGCGGTGCAGCTCGACACAACCCCTGGAAACGTGATCTTTCTGCGGGCCCCCGGCTTTCTCAACTCCCAGGTGCGCCCCTTTCATTTTCTGACGAATGTTGGCTCTACCCGCTACAGCCTTGGCCTACGACAGCGGTCAGAACCTGGTCGCCAAGTCTAACCGTAGTTACATTGTTGTGCAAATGCAGTGCTGCCCCTACCCAAGCACAATAATCGGAATGATGACAGGGGGGTAATGCTGGAGCCTTAAACTGCGATCGCAATCACCAACCCAAAGGCCATTGCTTTCCAGGGAGAGCCAAAGAGATGTTTCGACCTTGCTTGTAGTCTAGACCCCGCAAATTTAGAGATTGCTTTATCGACAGCTTCATTCGCAATGATTAGGCGTAGCCGCTGCAGACGATAGTGAGGCGGCTCAGGATTACTCGAAGGATATTTAATGAATGCCTGCAGAGGCATAACAAGGGCAGCAGACTTATCCCCGACGGTAGAGAGCCCCCCTTTTTGAGCCGGTGCTATAATCCCCTTTAAGTTTCAAGTAAGTCAGCCTAATTCAGCCGTTTCGGGTTTTTAAGAACTTCAAAGCGGTTGAAGCGGAGGAACCACTCTTTGGGGCGTGTCTTGGAAAAAAGGTCAGGTGTCGTCAGATGCTCTGCCAGTATCCAAGAGGGACATCTCTCAGTCCTAGCCCGTCAGCTAACTTCGTCGGCATTGAGAGGAGACTGGGAGTCACCTTTTTTACAACTGGTTGAACTCATCAGTGTCCTTGGCTGGTAACGCATTGACTTGCTTACTGTACCTGCCTCGACTCTGGAGAACGTTCAATGAACCCAAGATTCAAGCGGATTCTGGCGGCCCTCGATCGCTCACCTGCCTCTGCCCGTGTGTTTCAGCAGGCCCTAGCGTTGGCCCAGCAGCACTACAGCCAGCTGATGCTGATCCATTGCGTTGGCCTCAGAACTTTAGAAAACTGGGGCACCTATCTAGATGCTGGAGTCGGGCTGGCTAGCCCCAGCCGTCTGCAGCGCCTGCAAGAACTGCACCTAGATGAAGTCAACACAGCCTGGCAGTGGCTTTATGACCAGGCTTTGCTGGCCCAGGCTGAAGGGGTAGCGGCAGAGATTACCTGTGTTACGGGCGATGCCAGCAGTCAGATTTGCCGATTTGCCCGCGATTGGGATACAGACCTAATCTTGCTGGGCCACAACGGTAAACCGGGCTTAAAGCAGCATATCTTTGGCAGCACGACCACGCACGTTGTGCTCCATGCCCCTTGCTCGGTGATGGCCGTTCAGGCATCGGTAGATGCCCAGTCTTGGAACTCTCATCAGGAGGCTCAAACTGTCTCGCAAGTGTGCGATACCGCAAGGGACAAACGGCTGGTCCGCTCAACGTGGAACTATGCCGTTCTTTGGGCCGGTTCTTAGGCCAGTTCTTAGGTTTGTCTACCCAAAAGGAGTGATGCATGGAGTCGATCTTGGGCCTTCCCCTGCCGGTGCAGGATCCAGTCTTGATCTTTGGCATTTGCATGGTTGTTATTCTGGTAACGCCGCTGCTCTTTGAGCGCTTTCGGCTGCCGGGAATTATTGGTCCGATCGTGGCAGGGGTGGTGCTGGGAACCAGTGTGCTCAATGTGCTGGAGCGGGGGCAGGCAATTGAGCTGCTAGGCAATGTGGGCCTGCTCTACATCATGTTTTTGGCGGGACTGGAAATCAATATGACCCAGTTTCGTAAAAACCGCGATCGCAGTCTTGTCTTTGGCATCATTACCTTCACCATTCCCCAAGTAACGGGCACCATTATCTTTAGGCTGTTGGGATTTGACTGGGCGGCTTCGATTTTGGTCGCCAGCATGTTTGCTTCCCACACCCTGGTGCCCTACCCGATTGTCAGCCGCCTGGGCATCGTCAAAGACGATGCGGTGGTAACGACCGTGGGCGGCACCATTCTTACCGATACGGTGGCGCTGCTAGTGCTGGTGGTGATAGCCCGCTCGGTGCAAGGCGATCTAGATGCCAGGTTTTGGGTCACGCTGTCGCTGTCGATGGTGATTTACGTGACAGCGGTGGTCTATCTGCTGCCGATTTTGGTTCGCTGGTTTTTTCGCAATGTCAGTGATGGCGGCAAGAGCGAGTTTGTCTTTGTGCTGGCGGTGGTCTTTATTGGGGCTTACCTAGCGCGGGCCGTGGGCACCGAAGCGATTCTGGGCGCGTTTTTGGTGGGGCTAACGCTGAATCGGCTGATTCCTGAGCGCAGTCGGTTGATGAGCCAGATTCAGTTTTTTGGCGAAACCTTCATCATTCCCTTCTTTTTGATCTTCATTGGCCTGCTGGTCGATGTTTCGGTGTTGGCCAGTAGTCCTACCGCCTGGCTGGTGATGGGCACCATGCTGGCAACCAACGTTGGTACTAAATTTGTTGCAGCCGGCATTACCCGCCGCATCTATAACTATTCCAATGCCCAGGGCTGGCTGATCTTTGGCCTATCTACTTGTGAGGCCGCAGCGACTCTGGCCGCAACTTTGGTGGGCTATGAGCTGGGCATTATTGGCGACGATGTTTTGAACGGAGTAGTGATGATGATCTTTGCTACTTGCGTTCTCGGTCCTTGGGTGGTGGAGCGCTTTGGCAAGGAAGTGGCCCGGCAAGAGCAAGAACAGCTCTACGAACCGCGTCAAGCGCCGCAGCGCATTCTGGTGCCCCTGGCAAACCCGGCGACTTCGGAAATGCTGCTCAACCTGGCGGCCATGCTGCGAGATGAAAAATCTGAGGAGGCGGTGTTTCCGCTGACTGCGATCGCAGAAGAAGCCGACGCCGACAACACTGAAAGCAAGGTTGCAGGAGCCGAGCGGCTGCTCGCTCACGCGGTGGTTCACGCGGCGGAGATGGACATCCCGGTTAACCCCGTCACTCGAGTGGCCCGCAACCCCGCTTCAGGCATTATTGATGCGGCCACTGAGCGGCGTGTCAGCGACATTGTAATCGGCTGGAATGGAGCCCGCTCGACTCAGCAGCGCATCTTTGGCACTGTGATTGACCAGGTGCTAGAGCGCTCTACCCAACAGGTGTGGGTGTGCAAGCTCAATCACCCGATCAACACGTTCCAGCGGCTGGTGGTGCTGCTGCCGCCGCTGGTCGATCACAACCTGGGCTTTTATGAGACAGTGCGATCGATCAAGCACCTAGCCTCCCAACTCGGTACCCAGCTGCAGGTGCTGGTGGTGCAAGACGACCCTGAGCGATTCCGGCAGCACTTTGAATCCATTGCGATCGAAGTCACGACTGGCTTTATTCAGGTGCCCAACTGGCAAGGTGTGCGCACAGAGCTGCAGGACTTCTCTAGCAGTAACGATCTGGTGGTGCTGGTCAGTGCCCGTGAGCGCACTCTGGCCTATGAGCGTCAGCTAGCCCAGCTACCCCAGGCGCTAGCTGATCTAAATGCCAGCTTTTTGGTGCTCTATCCCTCCGAGCGAGATGCCCGTAACTATGGAGCTTTACAGCCCCGAGGGCTACCCGAAATTCTGACTGAGGAGCGGGTGAAGCTAAACCTGACGACCTCGTCCTATGAAAGAACCGTAGAAGAGCTGCTCACGACAGCCATGCCCAAAGAAGATCCCCAACACTGGGCCGTTCTCAAATCCTTGGTTTACGACGATGTTGGCTACGCCAGCGAAATTTTACCGGGGGTAATTATTTCCCACGCGCGGGTGCAGGGGCTGAAGGAAACCCAGCTCTTTCTGGGTGTTCACCCCCAAGGTGTGCCCCATGAGCGAGCCGGAAAAACGGTGCATGTGGTGCTGCTGCTGCTCAGCCCGGCCCAGCGCTCAACCCAGGACCACCTCACCCAGCTAGCTGAGATCGCCCGTAACTTCAACCAGGGTGAGCGCTTAGACAAACTGATCGCTGCCGACAGTCTTGATCAGGTGCGAGACTGGTTCATGCACCAGTCCATGCTGCAGCTGCGGTAGGTTTGGGGCTAACGTCAGGCGATTTCTTCATTCACCGGGAAGCGGTTCATGCTCTCAATCGCTTCCCGGGCATTGCCTCGCAAGACGTTTGAAATGTAGGGCACGTGGGGAATCTGGGAGAGAAAATCGAGGGTGCGGCGGAGCATGCGCACCACGTCTCCCTCATCTAGGTTGGTGTTTTGGCCCAAGGTGGCCCATTCAACTTGGTTGGCCCACTGCTCTACCAGCCCTACCAGCTCATACTCCATCCACACCGGCGCGACCACATGGCGACGATGCTGCTGCTGAAACAGCTCTCGGCGAATGCCTCGTAGCCCTTCTAGTGCTTCTACTGCCGTGGATGAGAGGCTGTAGTCGCTCCAGCTATCAGGCCGGGCGGTTTCGGTGACTAGGGCAGCGCAGGCGGCAGCCAATTGGGCCGGGGTGAGATGGTCGAGTTCACCCGAGGCCAGCGCTAGTGCCAGCCAAAGTTCGTTGTCGCCACGAATTGCAGCGGCGACCTCTCCCATTGAGGTGGGTTTGTGGTCTTCTAGGCAACCAAAATAGTCCAGAATTTCGGTAATGCTGAGGAATTCCTGCCAGTAGCGGCCTGTGTATTCTGATAGCTTCTGAATCCGCTCGTAAAACTCTTCCTCTAGCTGTTTTACCCGCTTCTGTCGCTTGAGTAGGGCGTTGGGGTTGTCCCACTGGCGGGCTGGATGCTTGTCGATCTGAGTTTCTATCTGCCGCAGTCGGTCGAGCTGGTTTTTGACCTCTGGGGCCATCATCTCCAGCGGTGGCGGCGAGGGAATGCGGGCGGCTATGGTGGCTGTGTGAGCATCGCCGCTGCGGTGCTGCCCTGGTCTCACCGGCATTTCTGGAGGTGGGATCAGCGGGTCTACCTGCTGCAGCCGGGGGAAGTCAGCATGAAGGCCCACCACGTCTGATCCAGCCACAACGTACCAGTGATTGTCTTGGGTGAGGCAGATCAAATAGGGGAACTGGCCCGAGCCGGGGACTTTGAGCACCAGCACAGCGGGCAGCGGTTCGGCCACGGGCACGTGCTTGCCTTTAAGGGAGAGAATGGTGCCTGCGATCGCAAACGGCACCATCTGTCCCACATCCTCCGACAGCACCTCAGCCGCCTGCTGCTGCAAAATCTTCAGCAGGCGGCGTTCTTCCTTAGCCCGCTCCTTGAGCTTGGCATAATCAGCTAAAATCGCCTCATCCACATTCTCTAGCTGGGCCTTTTGCCGAGCAATCTCGCTTTCGAGCCGGGCAATGGCCTCCTGCTGGGGAGTTAGGTGTAGAGTGGCTAGGTACTGGCCAAAGCTGCGCTCAATAAGATCTCTGGCTTCTTCTAAAGTGTGAGTTTGCAGCAGGTTTAGCACCATGCCGTAGCTAGGGGTAAACTGACTGACCAACGGATCAGGGCCGACGGTTGCCAGGTAAGCGGCCTCCCTGGCCCCTTCAAACGGCGTTTCTATCGTCACCACATGCCCCAGCTCGTCCATGCCACGCCGCCCGGCCCGGCCCGACATCTGCAGAAACTCAGAAGCCGTTAGCAGGCGGTGCCCACTGTCAGTTCGCTTAGATAGGGTAGAAACAACCGTGGTGCGGGCCGGCATATTAATGCCTGCTGCCAGCGTCTCCGTAGCAAAGACTACCTTGATCAGCCCCGCCTGAAATAGCTCTTCCACCAACCCCTTCCAGAGCGGCAAAATTCCGGCGTGGTGAGCAGCAATGCCCCGATAAAGTTGCTCAACCTGCCCAGCGCGTCCAGCATCGGGGTTCCAGCTGAGAAAGGTGTCGATGCGCTCTTTGAGCTGCTCCGCCTCAGCCTCGTTAACCAGAGATAGGCTAGCCACCTCATCGATCGCCCGGTCACAGCCCCGACGGCTGAAGATAAAGTAAATCGCAGGCAGCATGTCCTTTTCCTGCAGCTGGCTCACCACTGCAGACAGGCTGACGCGCTCCTTCGGCCCCTGATTGGGTCTGCGCCCTTGGGGTTTGCGGCGGCTCTTGAGCCGGTGATGAATACTGGTCCTGCTTTCATTCAGCAAGGGATAAAGGCCCTTGCCGTTGTAGTAGTGAAACTCCAGCGGCACCGGGCGAAAGTCAGAATAAATCAGCTGAGTGGGGCCATGCACCTTTTGCAGCCAGTCCGTCAGCTGGTCGCTATTTTCAACCGTTGCCGAAAGCGCCAGCAGCTGAATCTCTGGTGGGCAGTAGATAATCGACTCTTCCCAAACCGTACCCCGCTGTCGGTCGTTCATATAGTGGCACTCGTCTAGCACCACCGCTTCCACGTCCTGCAGCGTGGTGCCAGTCTCGCCAATACGGGTACCGTAGAGCATGTTGCGAAAAATCTCAGTGGTCATGACCACCACAGGGGCATCCCGGTTGATCGAGCTGTCACCCGTCAGCAGGCCCACATTCTCTGGCCCAAACTGATTACGAAAGTCCCGCAGCTTTTGGTTGGACAAGGCCTTGAGAGGAGTCGTGTAAAAGACCCGCTTACCGTGGTCAAGCGCCCGGTAAATAGCGTACTCCCCAATTAGGGTTTTGCCGGAACCCGTTGGCGCACACACCACCACCGACTTACCCTGGTCGAGCGACTCCACAGCCTGAAGCTGAAACTCATCCAGCGGAAACGGAAATAATTTGGCTAAATCAAGAACCAATGCAACGAGTTCCTTTGGCTTTCCTCACTATTCTAGTGTGCCAAGGCTTTGCAAAATTGCATACTTAGTAGTAATGCTTTGTCCTTGAGCGGCAGCTGCTACTTGAGAAAACTGGGCTGCTGTACGGGCACCTCAATGGTAAACTCCGTGCCGCCACCTGCCTTGGGGGCGTAGTAGAGCTGGCCGCCGTGTTTTTCTACAACAATCTGATAGCTGATAGACAGCCCTAGCCCCGTTCCTTTACCCGGATCCTTGGTGGTAAAGAAGGGATCAAACAGCCGATGTTGAATCTCAGGGCGAATGCCTAAGCCATTGTCTGTAACCCGAATGCGCACCCAGTTAGTCTTAACCTGTTTTGTCTGCAGACAAATTTGAGGCGTGTAGTCTGGCTCTAGGGGAGACTGCTGCTGCCGTTCGCGTAGGGCATCAATGCTGTTACTCAGGACATTCATAAAGACCTGATTGAGCTGGGCCGGGTAGCACTCTACCAAAGGCAGTTCCCCGTATTGCTTAACCAGCTCAATCTCTAGTAGCTCTGGCCGGTCTTTAAAGCGGTGGTGCAAGATTAGCAGGGTGCTATCTAGGCCCTCATGCAGGTTTACGGGCTTCATCTCGGCCTGGTCTAAGCGAGAGAAGTTCCGCAGAGAGAGCACGATTTGCCGGATGCGCTCGGTGCCCACAGACATTGAGGCCAGTGTCTTAGGCAGGTCCTGCCGCAAAAAGTCTAGATCTGCTGCTTCCATAGCCCGCTGCAGATCCCGACTAGGTTGCGTACACTCCTGTTGATAAAGGCTGAGGATCTGCAGCAGGTCATCTGCATACTGCCGGGCTGGGGCCAGGTTGCCAGCAATGAAGTTAATGGGATTGTTAATTTCGTGGGCTACACCAGCTACTAGCTGCCCCAGCCCAGCCATCTTTTCGCTCTGAATCAGGCGAGTTTGGGATCTCTGAAGGGTGGCTAGGGTGTGGGTGAGTTCTTCCTTCTGAGCCCGGGTTTGCTCCCAAAGCTCGGCCTGCTGCAGTGCCATACCTAGCTGAGTGCCGAGCTGAGCCAGCAGCGCGATGTCGTCTTCCGGCCAGTGGCGAGGAGCGCTCTGGTAGGCCATCAGTAAGCCCCACAGCCGATCGCCCTGAAGAATCGGCACAAAGGTTTCGTGGCGAGGATACGGCTGGGCTGATTGACCCGGCAGCGAGGGGTAGGCCGGCAGGACAGGAGCTTGGGCAGGCTGCCAGTCGTGCTCAATTGAGTCAGCTACAAACTCACCGCTCCAATCACTGTGAAAACGGTAGATAGCGACCCGCTCCACCCCCAGCAGCAGCCGCACCTCTTGGGTGGTGGTCTCAAAAATAGTGGCAATATCTAGAGACTGGCGAATTCGGTCTACGGTTTTGGCAACGGCCTTTTCCCGCTCTGCCGCCCGCTGTAGCTGGTTGGCCTGGTGCTGCACCTGCCTGACATACTCAGCCTGTTGTAGCGCCACGCCCAACTGAGTACCCACCTGAGATAACAAGTACAGCTCATGGGCTTCCCACTGGCGGGGGCCAGAATTTTGATAGGTGGCCAGCAGGCCCCACAGCTGATTGCCCTGAAGAATAGGGGCGATCATGAAGGCTCTAGCCTGAAAAGCCTCCAGCACAGCGATGTGGCAGTCGGCGTAGCCTGCTGTAAAAATATCAGCTACGGCATGGGGTTCGTTATGGCGGTAGCGGCCCCCTTGATTCTGCTGCAGGCAGCTATCGGCATGGGTGTGGTAATGCTTCATCAGGGCCAGCCAGCCAGGGGTCATCGACTCTGCCACAAACTCGCCACTCCAGTCGGCGTTGAAGCGGTAGATGACGGTTCGCTCTGTCTCCAGCAGGTGCAAAACTTCTGCAGTAGCAGTCTGGAAAATGGTGTCGATATCGAGAGACTGGCGGATCTTGTCGATGGTCGTGGCCAGTGCCCGATGGCGTTCGGCGGCTCGATGGCGCTCGGCGGCTTCGGCCAGTTGGGCCGACTGCTGCTGCACCTGCTCGATCACACCAGCCTGCTGTAGCGCAATGCTGAGATGCTCAGAGATCTGCCGGACAAACTCAATCTCGGTGGGCTGCCACTGGCGCGGCCCTCGGCACTGATGAATGCAGAGCAGTCCCCACAACGTCTTGCCGTTGATCAGGGGGGCCACGATATTGGCCCGCACCTGGAGATGGGCCATTAGGCTGCGGTAGCAGGGCTCAAAGGTGTCTGTATCAAAGTCTGAGACAGCGTTGATGCGGCCTTCCTGATAAAGCGCGGCAAAGCGTTCCCCAAAGCAGTTATCCTCAATCGGTTCAGCTAGGGCCGAGCGCCAGCCTGGGGCCACGTCTTCAGCTACCAGATGCCCAGCCCAGTCCTGCTGCGAAGAAAACTGAAACACCCCAACCCGGTCTGCTTCTAAAAGCTGGCGCACCTCCGTTGCCGTGGTCTGAAAGATCTTGTCTAAATTTAGGGAGTTGCGAATTCTGGCGATCACGGCTGCTAGGGCCCGCTGCTGCTCTGTCTGGGCCCGGGCCTGCTGCAGCAGATCGGCATGGTGCAGCGCCATGCTGAGGTGATCAGCAATTTGTCGGACAAACTCAATGTCGGTGGGCTGCCACTGACGGGGGCCTCGACATTGGTGGATGCACAATAGTCCCCACAGGCGGCTGCCGACCAATAGGGGAGCTACGATGTTAGCCCGCACCTGCAGACTCCGCATCAGATCCAGGTAGCAGGGCTCTAGGTTCTGATTTTCAAAGTCCGAAACGGCGTTGATACGCCCCTCTTTGTAGAGGGGGGCAAAGCGATCGCTAAAGCAGTGGTCTTGAATGGGTTGGGCCAGTACCGAACGCACGCCCTCAGCTACATCTTCGGCTACGAGCGCTCCTTCCGACGGATGGTCAGGGAAGAAGCGAAAAACGCCCACTCGGTCGGCCCCCAGCAGTTGGCGTACCTGGGTAGCTGTAGTTTGGAAGATGGTATCGAGGTTTAGGGAGCCTCGAATGTGGGCAATGACGCTGGCCAAGGCATGCTGGTGGGCTGCCAGGGAGAGAGAGGTCTGGGCTGGCAGCAGAAACGGCTCTAAAGCGGGAGCAAGCATTGCTTTCGCAGCCTCTCCAGAATCGTTAGACCAGCCTTCAGGAGCCATTGCATTGTCGGTCGGTTGCATGGGACGCCGGGGATTGCAGAGCAGGTAGGTCAGGCAGAAGTTGCCTTACGTCCTTTAAGAAAAGACGTTTGCTGGAAAAGACGTTTGCTGGAACCGGAACTGGCTGGAGGAATCGTGAGTTAGAGGGCTAATTCGGTGCTCTGGCTGCAAGTGAAACGCTGTAGCTGTGAGAAGTCAACCCTGAAAGGGTTTGAGAAGGGAACTGTAAGGCAGGGGCAGAAAAGTCTATGGTGAGCAGTAACCGTCTTAGCCCAAAAAATCCCTGTGCTGCCTTTACTTGGAGGGCTATTGGCTCTGGTATGACTCTCTCAAGCTGTTGACTTTGCCCGTTTATCACGCCTGTTGATGGGTCGGTTAATCTCTAGCCAAGGGTTAAGGGTAGGGACAGCTCTTTCAAGTTACCCCTACACAACTACTCCTATACTCTTAACAATTCCTTCGGATCCGGATAGGGCGACTCAAGATTTTTTAACTGGCAACTATCGCAAACCCTCTATAGTTGGGGCAAAATATCGGGCAGAAGCTCGGCTGGAATACGTGATAGGACAGCGTTTTGCCCTTCTACGCCGCGAATTTGAAACTGCAGGCGAATGTTGTGGATCAAGGCGTTTTTGAGCAGATCTAGGCGATCGGGCAAGGCCCGCCATCCATCAAGTGCCGTTAGATAGTGCAGCAGAGCCTGATCGAGATGCTTGGCCCGGAGATCGAAGTGGGCTTCTGGCAGGTGTTGAGCCAGCTGATCATGTACGACTCCGGCGCTGTGGAAAGTGGCCCATAGGTCAAAGCTCAGGGGAGTATCGGGAGCTTCGCCCAGCGCCCGCTGGGCAGCTGTCAGGGCTGTTTCGTAGGCGCTCAGGGCTTGCTGCCACAGGGTTCGCTGACCCTCTGGGTGCTTGTCTTGGTGCTGGGCCAGATCCCAATAGGCCGTACCAAGGTTGTTGTGGGTGGCGGCACAGCCTGCTGGGTCGGTGCTCAGTGTGCGGTAGGCTAGGGCCGATCGATAGGCAGCGACGGCCTGCCCTAGGAGAAACACAGGTCGCTCGTGCTGGGCCAGGCTCCAGTAGGCAATGCCCAGGTTGTTTTGAATCATGGCGTATTCCTGGGGCGATGCTTGGGGTGATCGATATCGCAGGGCTTCGCTGTAGGCGGTGATGGCGCGGTGTAGGTGGTTGCGGGTATCGCTCTGCTGGGCCAGCCGCCAGTGAATTGCGCCCAGACTGTTTTGCAGAACGGCGTATTCTGTGGGGAAGGTGTCTGCTGGGCGATACTGCAGGGCTCGGTGGTAGGCCCGCGCCGATTGCTCTAGGTTTTGGGTGGGGTCTTGCAGGTTGGCTAGCAGGCTGTAGACGGTGCCTAGGTTGCTATGGAGACGGGCGAGCCCCTCTTCTGAAGGCGGCTGGGGATAGCCCAGAACAGCCCGGTAGGCTTGAATGCTCTGCTGCAGCCAATGAATTATGCCTTCGGGATGGGGTTCGCGGTGCGATCGCAACCAGTAGAGGCTACCCAAATCATTCAGACCATCTCCCCACTCAGGAGAGCCCGGTTTGAGATTGGGCAGAGCGCGGGTGTAGGCTTCTAGGGCCAGATCGATGAGGTCGGGATGGTGGTTGCCCGCTTCAATGCGATCGCGGCAGGTCTGGCCCAAAAAGAGGTAGGCTCGCGCCAGGGTCAAGGGGCCAGCCTGCTGTTGTGTTAGCGACTGAATATGCTGCCACAGGGCCAGCAGATGAGCATCGGGGATGACTGGATCTGGGGCTGGGGGGGCTGAGGGGGGCGCAGCCCCGTTGGGAGGTGGTGCTGCGGCTGGCGTCCTAGGTGTTACCGGCTTAGGCGTCACCGGCTTAAGTGTTGCCTGCTCAAGCGTTGCAGGATCGAGAACTTCAGACTTAGGAGCCTTAGGTTCAGGAGCCGAAGGCTCAGGAATTTTTAGCTCGAGGGTTTCAAACTCAAGAACTTCAGACTTAGGAGTTTTAGGTTCTGATCGAGCCGAGTTTTGGGCAAAGGGAATTAGCAGTGATGGAATAGCGGCTGGGGGTGGCTGAACTGCACCAGTCAGCGCATCAGTCGAACCCGTTCCTGAAGCGGTTTCATTTCGTTGAGGGGCAGGTGGGGCGGACGGGGCCTCCAAGGCCGATAGGTCTTCGGTTAAGACAGTCCAAAAATCGATGGCTTGGGCCTCTAAAGAGTCTGCTTGTGCAGGCGTTGGGGCCGGTGCTAGCACGGGGGGTTGGGGTCTGCTCTTATTTGCTACTACAGGCTCAATTGCCTCCACCGGATACAGCGGCGTAGGATCGCCTGCAAACTCAAACAGGCCATTTCGCAGCTGCCAAACCTGCGGCACCGACTGGCGAATTTTTCGCAGCCAGGGGCGAGATACCCACAGCACTAGTCGCACTTCTAAGCGAGAGAGCAGCGGTTCCAGGTGAGTTAGAGAGGCCAAAAAGCGGTTTTGTAGCGCTGGGGAATAACGAGTGAGCTGATCAATTCCTAACATTTGGAAGGTTGGCAGGCTCTTGACCAGGCTGGGATGGGTGAGGCCCTGCTGCTTACACCACAGCACCGCCTGTCGGGCCAGATCAAGGTTTTGGCGATCTAGCCAGAGATTGACAACCGCAGGCAGATTGGGGCCATTGTCCTCAGAAGTGCCATTGGCTGATCCGTTTAGATCGGCTTCTAGCCGAGTCGCTAGCTCGTTTTGGAGGGCTGCGTCGTCACAAACTGCAATCAGCAGCTGGCGGCGCAGATTGAGGCTGAGCGCTAACCGGAGCTGCTGATAGGCTTCCTGATTGAGTCCGAGGATAGTGCGAGAGTTTAGGGGAATCACGGCGGTCACAGACAGCCCCCAGGGTAGAGTGCTTGATTGATTGGCTTAGCTACCTAAATGTTCCGGGGTGAAAAGGCCGACTCAGGAACAAACTGTGCCACTTGCCCAGGTGTTTCTTTTAAGGTAGCGAAACGTGACTAAGGTAGCGAAACGTGACAACACCACAGCCAATAGAGTTTGGGGGGCACTCTGACCAGCAGCGGCGCTAGACTATAAGTATCTCACAGGTTTTCTCACAGCTTCTCATCAAGCGTTTACGGATGAAAATTCACCTGAGCGTGTGGCGACAGGCAGCCCCATCAGAGGCGGGGCAGTTTGTCGAATACACTGTGCCCGATGCCAACCCAGATATGTCTTTCCTGGAACTGCTCGATGTGCTCAATGAGCAGCTAATTCACCGGGGAGAAACACCGATTGAGTTTGATTACGACTGCCGCGAGGGCATCTGCGGTTCCTGTGGCGTGATGATCAATGGTCAGGCCCACGGCCCGCAGCAGCAAACAGCGGCCTGCCAGCTTTATCTACGCCACTTCAAAGAGGGTGCTCGGCTGGTGGTCGAACCCTGGCGAGCCCGTTCCTTCCCTATTATTAAGGATCTAGTGGTAGATCGCTCAGCCTTTGATCGGATCATTATGGCGGGCGGCTACATTTCGGTGAAGACAGGCTCTGCTCCAGAGGCTAATGCTACGTCCGTGCCCAAAGAGCAGGCTGACTTAGCCTTTGACTATGCATCCTGCATTGCCTGCGGAGCCTGTGTAGCAGCTTGCCCCAATGCCTCAGCGTCGCTTTTTACAGCGGCTAAGGTGGCCCACCTGTCACTGCTGCCCCAAGGACATCCGGAGCGTCAACAGCGGGTGCGGGCCATGACGAATCAGATGCAGTCTGAGGGGTTTGGCGACTGCTCTAATCACGGTGAGTGCGAAGCGGTTTGCCCTAAGGGCATTTCGATTGATGCGATCGCACGTATGCGCCGCGAGTACCTCAAGGCTCAATTGCCCGGATAGCTAAGAACCCGAGGCCGCCACACCTTCAGGCAACCATCCAACCCTCCGCTAACCAAAGTTTTGCTGTCGGGGGCAAAAGCAACTGACCAGACCCAGCCATCGTGCCCCTCTAATCGGGCAACTGGCTTGCCGCTATTGATGTGCCAGAGGCGAATAGTTTTATCGCTGCTGGCGGTTGCTAGCAGGTCACCATCAGGGCTGAACTTAAGGCAGTTAATGGCGGCAGCGTGGGCTTTAAAGGCGGTGATTTGACGGCCGCTGTTGAGCTTCCAGAAGCGCACGGTGCAGTCGGCTCCGGCGCTGGCCAAGAGCCAGTTATTGGGGCTAACCGCCACTGAGAGCACCTCTTCTTCGTGGCCAGAGAGAATTCGGTTGGTGCCCCTGCCCTTAACGCGGTGAATCCGGACAGTTTTGTCCTGCCCGGCGCTGACTAGGGTAGACCCATCGGGACTGACCGCGACATCTCGAACCCAGTGGGAATGCCCCTTAAAGCAGTGGATTAACGTGCCGCTAGAGAGCTTCCAGATGCAGACCGTGTTGTCTTGACCACCGCTGAAAAGATACTTGCCGTCGGGGCTGAAAGTGATGGCCCGCACCCAGTCAGTATGGCCTTCCAAAACCCCCTGACACTCTCCAGTGCGGGCGCTCCACAGGCGAATGGTCGCATCGTCGCTGACGCTGGCAACAATGCGGCTATCGGGGCTAAAAGCCACCGACCGCACCCAAGCTTCGTGATCAAGAATGACGTGCAGCAGCGCCTTGGCGTGCAAATCCCAGATCCGCACCGTTTTGTCGCCACTGCCGCTAGCGATAAAGCGACCATCGGGGCTCACCGCTACCGACTGCACCCAGCTGTCGTGTCCTGGCAGAGTTGCAATGCAGTGCCAGGAAGCAAGCTGTTCAGCAGTCTCGGTTGAGGGTTTAGCCTGCTGGCCCAGGCTAAACCCACTGGTCGGCCTGGGCCTTTGAGAAATGAGGGAGGACTGAAGAGTAGCAGTCTCGTTTGAAGAGGAGCAAGATTGCAGCGTCATAAGCTTAACCAGAAAATGCGTAAACTGCAGCTATGACTAGGTATCAATAGACACCTTAAAAACCCGTAAACTCGCAGTTTGTATTTGTTGCTGGTCTAAACTACACCCTAACACGAATTGATTCCGCATCGAGAAGGTGGAATTTACTGAAATTGAGTTGCTTTTGCCACCAAACAACGATTTTTAGCTTCTGCTGCTGTCAAGCTCTCTAGGCAATGCTGCCCCGCTTACGAGCCTCTTTGTAAGAAGTGCCCACATTTTTGAGACCGGCGCGAATCATTTCCCGCTCCAGCAGCGCAAAAAAGCGAGTGCGATCGCCCCCCCGCACCACGGCCTGATTGTGGGCTTCGGCCAGCGCTACTGGGTAGCCATAGCCCTTCTGCACCTGGGTCAAGGTGAGCTGTAGCGCAGTTTCTAGCAGCTCTGCATCTTCAACCACCCAAGCAGGCATTTCCACTCGGGCCACCTCAGCCCCTACATGGACGTAGCAAAAGAAGATTCGATGCTCGCCATAGTGGTCGAGAATGGGCGCAGAGCTTTGCCACAGCGGCCCTCGCTGCCCTGGTTCCAAAGCTGTCGCCCAATAGGTAGCGTCCTTTAACGGCGAAAAGACCTGGCAGGGAGCCGTATCGGTCTGGCCGCCGCAGTGAGTTGTACAGTCTGGTTGCTCGTAGGGACACGCCTCTAGCCGCAAGAAGTTCAGCGCTTCCCCACTGCGAGAGGCACTGAGATAACCCACTAGCGGTATCCGCAGCTGCCGCAGCTGCTCCCACCCCTCCAAAATCGGCGGCAGAATGTTATCCCTCGCTTCCGCAGGAAGCTGGTCGAGGAACCAGTAGATAAGGGAGCCATCGACTAGGGCGAGGGTGGGAGGGTGGGAGGGTAGATCGGTGGATGGATGGGAGGGTGGATGAGAAGGGGCAGGGGAGCGGGGGGGCAGGGGAGCAGAGGAGAAGTCTAAGGAGTATTGTCCTTCTGCCCCCCAGATCTCTCCAACCTCCTCTCTCCTTAATGCCTTTGCCAATTCTCCTAACACTACTGCTTCTGCCACGGTTCGCCGGTGCCCCATCCACTCTTCGGTGGAAATGCCCCACTGTCGAGACAAATAGAGGTCTTCGGGGCGGTAGACGACTTCGGGCAGGCTGTCGAGCAGGGGGTAGCGGCTCTGGCCGTAGTGGAGCACGATACGGCCAATGTTGAGCAGGTAGCAGTAGGCGATTTCGTGGTGGCTAGGGGCGATTTGGGAGCCGTCGGTAGCGAGGACTGTGTGGGCTTCGGGGGCGGCCTGGAGGGCAATGCGGGTATCGAGGGGTTCGATGGGCTGGGCGACGGCAAACCCAATGCGATCGCACCATTGCTCCCACTGTTCTAGCAGGGTGCTCTGGTGCTCTGTGGCCCGCTCCATCAGCTGATTGGCGATGATGACCCGGCGGCGGGCGGCTTCGGCTTCTTGGGTCAGGTGTTCGCTGATGCCCCGCATTTGCTGGGCGATCTTCATCAGATCGAGCATGGCCGCAGATTGAAGTATTTGGTACAGAAATACTAACTGATGCAGCGAATTCCGGCATCAGAACCGAAGGTTTTTACAGGGCTCCCTCAAATTTTTCAAGCGATTTGGGGGAGTTGCGATCGCACCTTGAGGCTAAGCTACCCAACTCTCTGCAGCACCTCTGCAGCGCGCAAATCTTGGATAGTGGGCTGCCCCGTACAAAACAGTACCGTTGTCAGTTCCGCGATTAACACTTCGGCTAGGGCTTCAACGGCGGCTTCGGACTGACTAGCGGCCTGGAGAAAGGGGTAGGCCAGTCCGGCCAAGTCAGCCCCCAGAGCCAAGGCTTTGGCGGCATCGAGGCCATTGCGAAGGCCACCAGAGGCGATGAGAGGGAGGGAGGGTGCGATCGCACGAATCTGCTCAATACAGTCTGCTGTAGGAAGGCCCCAGTCGGCAAAGGTGTTGCCCAAGCGGCGCTGGATCGGGTCTTGAGCCCGTTCGCTTTCGACTCTGGCCCAGGAGGTGCCCCCGGCCCCGGCCACATCAATAGCGCTGACCCCTGCCTCGATCAGTCTTCGAGCCATCGGCCCAGAAATGCCGTTGCCCACTTCTTTGGCAATCACGGGAACTGGCAGCGCCTCACAGAGGTGCTCAATCTTGCCCAGCAGCCCCTTAAAGTTGGTGTCGCCGCGAGTCTGCACACATTCTTGTAGCGGGTTGAGGTGCAGGATCAGGGCGTCGGCCTCTAACCAGTCGATGGCCCGCTGGCACTGCTCTAGTCCGTAGTCGTAGTTGAGCTGCACTGCCCCCAAGTTGGCCAGCAGCAAAATGTCGGGGGCCACCGAGCGCACAGCAAATGTCTCGCGCAGGTCGGGGTTTTCGACCGCAACCCGCTGGGAGCCTACACCCATTGCCAGCCGATGATGCTGGGCCACCGCCGCGAGCCGCTGGTTGATTCGATGGGCCTGGTCAGTGCCACCAGTCATTGAGGAGATCAGCAGCGGCACCCCTAGGGGTTTGCCCAGGAAATGGCTCTGCAGATCAATATCGGCCTGATCAAGCTCTGGCAGGCAGCAGTGCAGAAATCGGTAGCGCTCTAGTCCGGTCGTGTTTTGCGGGCACTGGACATCGGCATCGAGGCAGATGCGGATGTGGTCGGCTTTGCGAACCTGGGTTTCTGAGGCAGATAGAGGAGATACAGTCACAGTCCGTATGGGTCTCGCTCAATTAAGCAGGTAAATAGGAAAGACTGGAGTCAATACCCGTAGTGTCCCATAGGGGCGATCCCCCTTCTCTGCCCCTTTACCATTCTCCATGAACAGGGAGGGCATCAGGCTGGAACGTGGTTTCGGGCCAGGAGTTGAACGCCGTCTCGACCGTCAATGTCGTGGAGGGATACCTTAACGGACTCATCCCGCGCCGTGGGCAGGAGCTTGCCGACGAAGTCGGGGTGGATAGGCACCTGTCGATGGCCCCGGTCTACCAAAACGGCCAGCCGCACGGTTTCGGGGCGGCCGTAGTCATGAACAGCGTTGAGCGCTGCTCGAATGGTGCGTCCGCTATAGATTACGTCGTCTACCAGCACCACGGTTTTGCCAGAGAGATCAAAGGGAATTTTGTTGCGAGCAGGGGTGCGGGTACCGATTTTATCGAGATCGTCCCGGTAGAGGGTGATGTCCAGAGCGCCGACCGGCACCTGAGTATCTTCTAGGCGCTGAATCTGCCGAGCCAGAATGTGAGCCAGAGGCACGCCTCGTGTATAGATCCCAATCAGCATGGTTTTAGAGAGATCGCCTGCCCGCTCCACAATTTCAGAAGCCATGCGGTTAAGCGTGCGGCGCAGTTCTTCGGCAGAGAGAATTTCAACGACCTTAGACGACATAGAGGGGGTGTAGATAAGTTGTTATGATGAAGGAAATATGTAGCCTAGAGCACACAGCTCTGTGCCTACAAGACGGCCATCTAGGAAATAATAATTTTCAGGAATCAGCGCAGGGTAGATTCACCAAGCTACCCGACCGACTGAACGGTCGGGCTCATAGCCGGAAGGGCTAGCCTGAAGACTGTCTCTAGGGGCTATTTCTTTGCTGTATTCTAATGTTTCTGGGCTGCTCCTTGGCATATCCGCTTGAGTGATCATCTTAAGTTTAGGAGACCCCGTCCGATTAATCCGGCTACTGCTGAACATAGCCCGATCAAAAAAGCCGATCGAGTTAGATCCATTGCCTGCCGAATCAGATCTGGAGTGATAGGCTGCAGGTCGTCTGCTAGTTTGGGCTTAACTTTAATGACCCCTCGATAACGGTTAGGCCCCCCTAGCTGAACTCCTAGAGTAGCCGCATAGGCACACTCGCTCCAGCCCGCGTTGGGACTGGGATCTGCGATCGCATCGCGCCGACAAATGCGCCAAACTCGACCCGGCTGGCCCGAGAGCAGGCCAATCGTCACCACCACTAGGCGGCAGGGCAGCCAGGTTAGCCCATCCTCTAAGCGAGCGCTAAACCAGCCTAGATCTGTATAGGGCGCTTCTCGGTAGCCCACCATCGAGTCGAGGGTGCTAGCTGCTTTGTAAGCTAGGGCCAAAGGTACGCTGCCTACTCCAGGGAGAAAAGCCCCCACTAGCGCATAGAACAGAGGAGCCAATACACCGTCGGTGGCGTTTTCTGTCACCGTTTCCATTACAGCCCGCAGGATTTCCGCTTCGTTCAGGTCGGCGGTATCGCGTCCGACATAGCGGCTTAACTGCTGTCGGGCCGCTGCCAAGTCGCCGTGCTGAAGCGGCTGCAGCACGTCTTCAGCGGCTCGGCGCAGACTCCGGCCGGCAAAGCAGCTCGCTAGCAGTACTGCTCCAACCAGCAGATCCATCCCCGGCTGCACGACCCTCGCCAGCCAGAGCAACGCCCAACCTGTCAGGCCACTGCCAACAATCAGCCCCACCCCTAAAACAATGCCGGCTAAGCGCTGCCCTATAGGCGCTTTGATAACCTTAAAAACGGCCTGACTGTAGACGCCAATGCCCCAGCCCATAACCTGCACCGGGTGGGGCCAACCCCAAGGATCGCCTAGGCAAAAGTCTAGCCCTGCGGCAATGGCTAAAATCGCTGCCTGCTCAAACCACAAAGCTGGCCTCCTCGCCTTGGGCTGCCTGCCAGCTGCGGGCATCGTAATAGAGGTCTTCTAAAGAGATGCTATAAAGCGCTTCTCTAAGTTTTTGATGCAGCCGTTTCCAGACGCTATAGGTGACCCAGTCTTCGGTTTGATCAATTTGAGGTTGATGTCTGGGCAGCGGCTCAACTGTTTCTCCAACGGCTTCTAAAATTTGCCCCAGAGAAATCTCGGCAGCGGGTCGAGCCAGCCGATATCCACCTTGAGCTCCGCGAACTGATTCGACAATGTCAGCTCGACGGAGGGCAATCAAAAGTTTTTCTAGATAGGGAGCAGGCAGATCTTGACGCTGTGCGATCGCATTGACCGAAGCTGGTAAATCATTCGGTTGGAGGCTTAAATCCAGCAGAGCTTTAACGCTGTAGTGACCGCGAGTAGTTAACTTCATTCAAGAAATTGCCACAACTAAGCGCCTTCAGAGGCAACGCCATTTGATAATCGACTGCTTTTAGCATCGCATTTCTGCAAACAGAACCCAAGGGTAAAAGAACCCTACCGGCAGATGTTTGACGCGGCCTCTGAAAAAAATGCAGCTTTAAACAGGATTAAAGCAACAGAAAACGCTGTCCTGGCGTCTCCTTTTAGGAGGGTGTGCTCCCCCTCTCTAGAGTCGGGTAAGACACCCTAATCTAGTACGACTGCTTTCAGGTTTTTTCCGGACATAGTCATTTATTCTGGTCCCTTGATTTTGCCCAGGGCTATCTGTAGCTTGAGTCAGCTGCTGTAATTCTGTAGGAGTTAAGGACTGTCCTTTTGAGTTGACGATGCTGCCGCAGCAAATAATGATAGCTCTCTTCATCGATAACCGACCTCTTGTTTTGCAAGTAAGCATGGAAATAATTATGATTGAGTCAACTTAAGGTGACTTGAATGCAAAAAACTATTGCGCTGTAGTATCATTCTGCGTGGCATCATTAAAGTAGAGCTAGACAAAGGCAATCCCAACATTGAATTTGGGAATTTCAAGTACAACACCGTCGATAGTAGAGACTAGAGTTGATGGCTAACGATACTCAGATTGAAGCACTCACTGGCAAAGCCTTGCTGAAGAAAGTCAAGGATCTGGAAAACCTAAGCAAAGAGGAGAAAGCCAAAGCCTGCGGCTATTACACCCTGACCAAGAATGGGGTTGAAAGGGTCAATATGATGAAATTCCTCAATGCGCTCATCGAAGCAGAGGGAATTCAGTTAGACAGCACCCAAGGCACCAATGGCCGTGGCGGGCGCAGCGCCAGCTACCGGATTACCGTACAGTCTAATGGCAACCTTTTGATCGGGTCGGCCTACACCAAGCAGATGGGCTTGAAACCCGGCGATGAATTTGAAATCTCCCTGGGTCGCAAGCACATTCGCCTCAAGCAGCTTGAAGGCGACGGGGAATACTATGAGGACGATGAGGAGTAATTGCCAAGTTTAGGCAGGTCTCCCAGTGTCTTAATATCGACTCATTTTAAGCCGGTAGGGGTGTAGCGTTGTTGCACCCCTACCGGCTTTCTGTAAGCGTTTCAATCCATCAAAAGTGCCTGTAGAAGTCCAGGCCGTCTACCCAGAGATTTCTTGGCTAGAGGGCTGAGGCCAGAGGTAAACTGCGCCAGAAACCCAGGTGAGAATGACTGCTAGCCAGAATAAAAGTTGGCAAAGAACGGCCCAATTTTCACCCAGTGGGGCAATCAGCATAGCGACAGCTACAATCTGTACTACCGTTTTGAGTTTGCCCCAAAGGTTTGCTCCCGGCACGCTCCCCTGCTGCAGGGAAGGACTGACGCGCCAACCGGCAACCGTCAGCTCTCTTGCTAGGATTAGAAAGACGCCCCAGGCTGGTATCTGCTGGAGTTCTACGAGGGACATCAGGGGGGCTAGAACCAGCAGTTTATCCACCAGCGGATCGAGAAATTTACCCAGCTCCGTAACCTGATTTAAGCGCCTAGCCAGATAGCCATCCAACCAATCTGTACTGGCTCCAATGAGAAAGATGCCGACTGCGATCGCACGATCGCGCTCCGTGGGTGCCTGCAGTAAGTAGAGCACCAGCGGAACGCTCACCAGACGCGATACCGTGATCCAGGTGGGAAGATTCATAACCTAAGGCAAAATACTAATCAAAAATTCAGTGCCAGGATAGAGGAAGGGCGCACAGGACTGACTTGAGACTGCGTGCCCCGAGGCTGTACCTTTTGACCCTTGTAGCGATTCTAATGCTCTCTAAACCTCGTCTAAAACTCTGTGAACACTGCACTCAACAGTCGGCTATCCGATACCGGATTCAGTCTGATGAGAGCGGCAAATGGCGGTTGGTTTGTCCTCAATGCTGGAGCCAACTTAGCCAGAATAACCCCTACTACCGCTACGGGGGCACCTGGAAAGCAAAGTAAGCATGTTAACGCTAATTTGGGGTGTAGGGAGAAACCCCTCAGCTAGGAATTACAGCCCCTCTACGCCTGCATTTACCAGTTCATTGATTAGCCATTCATGATAGCTAATTTAGTAGCTAATTTCGCCAGACTCGTAGTGGGGAGGCTCAATATGAATCGTAATTCGAGCCGGGCCATAGAGCTGGTCTAATAGAGATTCGACCTCTTCTGTAACGCGATGGGCCTCTTCGACATTAGTAGGCTCGACAATCAGGTGCATATCAATGAAAACCTGCCGACCCAACAGCCCGCGAGAAGCAATATTGTGGCAATTGATCACACCTGGCACCTTCATTACCTGGCTATGAATTGCTTCGGGTGCGATCGCCATTTCATCAACTAGCCAGGGTAGGTTCTCGCGCAGAACCGCCCACCCGCTCTTGAAAACAAGCACTGCTACGGGAAAAGCTAGAGCGACATCCATCCACTGCCAACCTCGCCAGATGCCTATCAGCCCTCCAATCACGGCAATAGTAATCCAGACATCGCTCATGGTATGTCGGGCATCGGCAATCAAAATTTTGCTGCCTAAGCGCAGGCCGACTTTGCGTTCGTAAAAGGCGACAAATATATTGATGCCCAGCACCAGCAGCATGATCCATAGAGCCGATGCCGTTACCTGAACAGGTTCTCCACCCTGCAGTAAGCGCTCGACCGCTCCTTTAAGAATTTCAAAGCAGGCAATGCCTAAAAAGGCGGCAATGCCCAACGCGCCAATCGCTTCAAACTTCTGGTGGCCGTAGGGGTGATCACGGTCAGGTCGAGGATTGGCAAGCTGATTGGTTACCAGCCCTAAAACGTTGTTGGCGCTGTCTGTAACGCTGTGCAGGGCGTCGGCTAGCAGGCTCAAAGAACCCGTCCACAGGCCTACTAGGGCCTTGAGAACTACCACACACACATTCATCACCAGGGTGATAATCAAGACCCATCTGACCGCCGCCCGGTGGTCCTTATGAGCAGAGACCGCACTGGAGCTGACTGTTTGGCGAGGTTGAGTATTGCGATTCAAGGAACAAAATGCGCGTAACTAACTCAATTAGCCTAAACGTAATTTTTGATCTGCCAACAGGTTTTTACCGAAACGTAGTGATCTGACTTTGGTTGCCTCGTATATATCAGGGTGCCTCTACAGGTGATCTTCATCACCGTACTGAATCAGGGTTTTTGACGTTCATTAGGAACATGGGGTTTTACCCCTGCCAGAGAATTTAATGGCCGAACTAAAGGTTCAGCTCCTTTGGTTTCCCGGATTGTTGGCATCTTCAAGAAATAGAGGCTTTTTTGAAGTTTTCAGTAATAACACGGATACGGCAGGCAGCTGAGACCTGAGCTTGGCTATTGTCGGTGTGTAGAACAGCACTCGAATCAGGTGGCAATCGGGAAACGCTTCAGTCATCGCACTTAAGGGACCATGCAAATCCGTTCATTACCCCTGCAAATAGCGACTAGTCTACTGGTGAGTTTCGGCCTGAGTTTTCCGGCTGCCTACGCTCAATCTACAGGACTAGTGGAACTGAATGATGACAACTCAACTGTCCGCCTGAACCTAGACACCCTGGGTGTGGATGCGTGGATTGTAGATGGGGTTAATCAGGTATTTACCCCACAAACCCCTGTCCCCGTAGGGCCTTTGGGAGAACGCTACTTTCTGAATTTTGGGACAGACCCTATGAGCCCTGAAGTAGGGCTGGGCAGCTTCACACTAGATTCATTTACATTCTCTGAAAATGCGCTGTCGGCTTACCTGCGCGGGTTTGACAATGCGCTAGAGTTTCGCTACTCCTTGGAGCTTCAAGGCGGCGAGCTAAACAGTGGCTCCTCTCATCGGTTTGAGACGGTGACGCTGAAGAACCTGACCGACACAGCTCAGCAGGTTTCGCTCTTTTCCTATCTAGACTTTGATGTGGCCGGAACATTTGGTTTCGATTCCGTGTTGATTCAGAAGAACTCTCTGCAACAGGTTGATGTGACAGGGGCAAAAGTTACTGCAACTGTTGACCAAGCCGCAGATTTTGTGCAGGTAGATCTTTACCCGAAGCTGCTGCAGGAGTTTTTCAACAGCTCCCGCACAACTTTGAACAACAACAGCGTTCTGACTAGTACGGATGCTTTAACGGATGTTTCAGCGGCGTTTCAGTTTAACCGCCTCTTAGCCCCCGGCGGTGAGGTGGTGTTTCAGTTCGTGAAGAAGGCGGAGAAACCTGGTCCCGCTAAGGATATACCCGAGCCGGGCAGTGCGATCGCATTGGGCAGTGCCGCGCTAGCGGCTCTCCTGCTCAAAAAGTACAGGCTCAGTCAGGCCAGCAGAAACAGTGAGCTTAACTGAGTTTGCTATAGCTCTAACTGTGTCCGTTTAACCAGTCGCTTTTGAGGATGCCGTAGAGTTTAATGTCTTTAAACTCGCCCCATCTAAAGGTGTGCTGGCGACGGCAGCCCTCATAGGCCATGCCGATCTTCTGCATGACTCGGCCCGAGGCCGGATTGTCTGTATAGTGGGTGGCCTGGATGCGGTTGAGACCGAGGTCGTTAAAGCCAAGCTTGAGCAGGGCTTTGGCGGCTTCGGTGCAGTAGCCGTTGCCCCAGTAGGGTTTGCCAATCCAGTAGCCCAGTTCGGCTAGCTGGTTTTCAGGCACCAGGCCCAGGCCAATGGCTCCGCAGAGGGTGTTGTCGAGCAGTGCGATCGCAAAGGTCACTGAGTTACCAGCGGCAAAGTCTTTAGGATGGCTGCGAATCCACTGTTCTGCCAGGCCATCGGGGTAGGGATGGGGAATGACCAGAGTGCGGGCGGCAATGTCCCACTCTCCGGCCAGCCGCTGAACGTCGGGCGCATCGGCCAGGGTAAAGGGCCGCAGAATCAGCCGCTCCGCGCCAAGGGTGGGTTGGGTGACTATAGCGAGGTTGGTGGCTTCCATAACAACAGACTCATCAACAGGCTTATCAACAGACTCAGCGGTGGATGCACAGCATTTTATTGCCGCCCTTCTGAAACTCGTAGACGACGGTTCTGACCTGCAGGGAGTGCCCTAGAGCTTTGAGCTGAGCCATCACCCAGTCTAGGTGGCGCGACCTGGCGTTACCCAACTCTACTAACGGAAAAATCCGCACCTCTGGGGCGACCCGCAGCATTTCCTGAACAGCAGCTAGGTGAAACTCAACATCGAACTGTGGACTGTAGAGAAAGAGAAAGTGGGAGCAAAGCGCCAGATCAAAGCTGTCGTCAGCAAAGGGCAGTTCGGGTAGGCTGGCTGTGATGTAGCGCCTCTGAGCTTTGCCCAGGTCGAAGTCGGCCAAAAACTGCTCCATTGCCGCCATGCGAACCTGGCCTAGTTCTTCCGGCGAGCGAATGCTTGTCCAATTAAAATCGTCCAAGTTTTGGCGGGTCTTTTCAACTACTTCTGCAAAGGTGGCGGCGATCCGGGCGCGAATTTCCTCAGCTGTGAACTGGTAGATCGGGTCAGTTGACGTGACCTGCCCGCCCTGCTGAGTCAGCTCAGAGTTAAAGGCGGCTGGGCCATCCCCACAGCCGAGAATGCGCTGCTCCAAATCTGTCTCAGACAGCGCAAACATCGCCACGTATTCTGCAAAGGAACGGCCCCAAGGCACTACTTTGTCGAGGGTGAACGCCATTTATGTGGGATAGGTTAATGTTTTTTCCATGATGAACCGGGTGAACCAGATGCCCTGGCGCTCGACCTGTTCCTCGGTAACGATGCAGAAGTCGTACCTCAAGAAGAAGGGTTTGGCAGTAATGCTGACTTCAGAGTATAGGCGGTCGAGCTGCTGGGCCTGGGCTAGGCTCTCTAGGGCCTGCATCAGCCGCTTGCCAATGCCCTCTCCCTGGTGCTCAGGATGGACAAAGAACATGTCAATATGCCCATCGGCTTCAAGGTTGGTGAAGCCAACCACCTTGCCGCTGTGCTCGGCCACCAAGACCTGGCTTTTCTTCGGCAGCGCCTGCCAGCGCGCTTCATCGTTGGCGCTAGAGGCCCAAACCTGGATCTGCTCAGGCGTGTAGTCGCGGCTGTTGATCTGGTGAACAGTTTGGTAGAAAAGCGATCGCATCTCCCCCATATCACCTGTCTGCATAGGGCGAACCGCGACGGTTGAAGTGTGGTTGGGATTCACTGTTTGAGACATCTGAAACCTCTAGGAGATTGGTTTTGAGGACAACGGCTCTAGCTTACAGACCCTCCAACTCACAGATCATAGTGAAGGAAACTCCACCTGTGCGGTTGATGACTTCGCTATCGGGTACCTTCACAAACCCCATGCGCTCGTAGAGCTTGACTGCAGGATTGTCGGCTCGGGTGCTGAGGGACACAGCGCCGTACCATCCTCGGGCGCTGTGGAGCAGGCGGCTCAGGAGCTGAGTGCCAACACCCTGACTCTGGTAGTCAGGCAGCACTGCGATCGCAAGTTCTGGCACGTCCTCTGCCACAAAGCCAAATCCTCGGTTATGCCCCTGCCACAGCCGCAGCCAGGCCGCTCCTATAGGCTGATCCTGCAGCAACGCCACGATCCCCATATCCCCGGCGCGGCCCCAGCCAGCGGCATAACGGGCTAGCGCGGGCTGGTCTTTGACCGCCTCTAGAGAACTTTCATGGGCAGCGTGCATCAGCATTTGCCAGACGATCTCTCTGTCAGCGGTCGTCATGGTCTGGAAGCTGTAGCGGTGGGCTAGAACCAGCTGAGCCAGACAGTCCATCGCCTGCTCAGCCTGGTCTGTAGGAACAAACAGGTGGTCGTGGTAGTAGGCAGAAACTGGGTTGACGCTAATGCCCCAGCCTGCCAAGGCTTCGGTGACAGCGGCCAGGAAGCCGACTGCTGCAAGACTAGAGTGAATCTGCAATGTGATTAGACGACAGGGATACTGGTAAGAAATTTCCTGCTGCTCAGCTTCATGCCTGGGCAGTACTAGACTTACTCCCTCTGCTTCGCGGAAGAGGCTGATGGCCTGTCCAGCCAGCCTCTCCACCTGAGCGGGGAGAACTGTGCAAAAGACAAATTCTCCTGTGCTCAGTTCAGGCTGCATAGACTGTAACAGCCTAGACAAATCGGTTTCGCCAGCCAACTCAAGCCTCCACGGTCATCAGCAGCAGATCTCCAGTATGGTGAATTAGCGGGTGGGGCACCACCGGGGTACGGTCGATGGTTTTGAATCCGCAGCGCTCGTACAGCTGCTTCGCGCCCATGTTTTGCTCAAAGCAGAGTAGGCTGAGTTCCTCAAAGCCCTGCTCTCTGGCCTGCCGGTGGGCCAGCGCCAGAAGGCCAGAGCCAATGCCCTGACCGCGAAACTCAGGAAAAACGGCGAGGGCGCAGATGTACCAGGTACCTGCTTTTTCCAGGGCATAGGGAGCCATGACGTCTGGGATTTCGCTGTCGGTCTCAGTCGAGAGTGCTTGGGGGGCTTCGTCTGGCTCTGCGATCGCAAAGGTCATCATCATGCCCACAATTTCAGCCTCCCGCTCGGCCATGACACAGTTGCGGTAACTGCAGTTGCTGTCAGGATTGGCAAAGCGCTGAGCCCCAATTTCTAAAGGAGTAAGACCCGGATAGTCGGCCTGGAGGGTGGACCAGAGATAGTCGACTACGCCATCGGCAGCAATTTGAAACAGACGGGCAATGGTGAAGCAGTCCTCGACACGGGCGGGACGATAGGTTGTGGTGATTGTCAACATAGTTTGGCCAGGAGCTAAGAGTTAACCGGATATTGGCAGAGTGATGTCGGCATATTGCCAGGCCGCTTCAAACTGGGCCTGTACAGAATCAGCCTCTGATAGCTTGTTTTGGGCTCGCAGGCTTTGGGCCAGACCCTGCAGAGACCAGCCGTTTTGAGGATAGTTTTCTAAATCTGCCTGGAAGGCCGATTCGGCGTCGGCATAGCGCCCGGCTGCCAGCAGCACCTGACCCAGCAGGTTGCGGGTGGGGGCATACCAGTCAGGGGGTTCGGTGTAGGTCAATTCGTCCTCCTGGGCCACGGCAGACTGCAGGTAGGTCACAGCGCGGTCGTAGTTTCCCTGGGCCGCTGCAATTTCGCCGGCCAGCACAGCCTCAGCAATGCTCAATGCCTGACGGGTGGAGTTGAAGCCCCAAATTCGCATTTCCCCAATCTCAGGATCGGCGATTAGGGCCTGGAGCGATCGCAAATGATCCGCTGCTGCCCTAGGCCGATCCGTTGCTGCCAGCGCCATGCCCTGAGCATAGTGCCAGACGCCGACCGGATATTTCAACTCGGCAGCAGGCGCGGGTGTCTTAAGAATTTCGTTCCACTGGCTAAATCGCACCTGCGTGTAGAGAGGCACCGAATAATAGTGCTGGAGCGAACCGGCCAATTCGGGAGCGTGCCACAGCTCGCCTTCTACCCGTGCGGTCTGCTCGGCGGCAGCCATTGCAACTGCTCGCTGCCCAGTCATCATCGCCCCAAACCAAGCGAAGTGGTGGTTGTGGGGCATGTAGGCGACAGTGTAAAGACTGGGAGTAGGGCTGATCTTGAGATAGGCTGCATCGGCTGCGATCGCATCCTGGTTAGCCACCACCGCATCGTGGTAGCGGCCCACGCGAATGTAGATATGAGAGGGCATATGCACTAGATGACCTGATCCGGGCACCAGTGCCCCCAGTCGATCAGCCGCTGCTTCGGCTAGTTCGGGCCGCTCTTTTTCCACAGCATGAATATAGAGGTGCAAGGCCCCGATCTGATCCGGGTTCTGCTCTAGCACCGCCTCCAGGGTTTTCAAGATTTCGCGCGTTGTGGGTTTGGGGTTGCCCGCCTCGTCCCAGTAGTCCCAGGGCATAGTGTCCATCAGCGCTTCGGCATACAGAGTGGCGATTTCCAGATCTTCTGGATATTGCTGATGAACTGTCTTGAGGGCGGCGGCATAAGCCCGATCTAATGAGGCCCGATTAGCTGTGGGAGCAGCTGTGTAGCGAGTAGCGAGAGCGTTGATCAGGGCGCGTTCTTTGGCTGAGGCGGCGGGGGAAAGTGCGATCGCATGCTGCATCGTTTCCCAGGCCGTTTCGGCGGCCTCGATCTCCATAGGCGCATTGATATTTGGGCCTAATACGTAGGCCAGCCCAAAATAGCACAGGGCACAGTCGGGATCGGCTTCAATCGCTGCCTGAAAAGACCGGACTGCCTCTGCATGGTTAAAGCCGTAGGCCAGCACCCAACCCTGGTCAAAGTACTGCTGGGCCAGATCAGAGCGGGTTGAAATGGGGTAGTGAAAATCTCCTAGATCGCTAAATAGGGGGGTAGGAGCAGATGGAGAAGCTGCCAGTGCTGATCGGCTGCTGGCAGCTTGAGGGAGGTCAGACAGCAGGGGAGAGGCTGTCAATCCCAGCCCTAGCAAAACTGCTGCTAGAGCAACAAAAAAGAGTCTAACGAAAGCCACGAGGGGGCTCCTTGTGTGTCTGGAGAAGCAGAAATTCTGCTAAAGCGCTGTCCTGATACCAATCCCCTATAGTCGGGCTACAGACTATCTCTACTGGGGGTGCAGGGGGCTGCACTCAGAGTAGCAGTGATAGTGATAGTAGGGAGAACCGGTATTAGGTGGAATGAAAAGACGCAAGGCAATTGTTCGTGAAAAGACGCAAGGCATGCCGCCTGTGGGGGATCAGTGCGGTAGGTTAATCAGAGAGAGGGGGGCTCCCCGACAACCTTGAAGTAACCATACCCCGCAACCGTGAAGAAGCAGAGAACAGTCAATAAAAAACCGGCAACCGCCGGTTTGAATTTTCCCTCGATGGAGTCAGCCTTAAAACTTTAGTTAGGGTTGAGCAGCCCTAGTATTAACGGTTATTGAGCCAAAAATTCAGTTCTCGGCGAATGCCTTCCCGCTCGTGGGTGCTGGCATACCTTAGCTGATGGCGCAGTTCTTCAATAACTTGCTGCCGGTTGGATTTAGACGCTTCCCGTCGCATACTTCGGCTCCTCTGGGTGGGGGGATAAAACCGTAGCCTTTGCTACCGTTTCTTCTCTAATTTAATGCTATTGCATCCTGAGTCGAAACGCATCTCTCTGGCTGAGGCTGGCAATTAAGTTTTCTGAAGATCAATGGTCCAGGGATCGCTAAAATTTCTTAAAAGAAGCGAGTTTGGGCCCTTCGCGCCAGCATTGCTTTAACCACTAAGCAACCTGAACCTGTCAGGATTCTTGCAGGGGAACTAGTCATCGGGTTGCAGCACGGCCAGTACATACTCCCCCTGGTTAAATGCCTGGTTAATCGACACGTCATACACCAGACCCGCGTGCTCTGCTCGAATCGGTTTGGTGCTGGGCAACTGGCTTGACTTGTTGAAGCACAAGAGCGAGTAGAGCACAGTTCCTGCCCTAACCCAGGTGCCCGGCTCGACCCGTGACTGCAAAAAGCCGCCCACAGGCGCAAAGTACTTTGTGAACTGGCTGGTGCGGGTCATCACCAGCTCTCGGGTTTCCACCCGCGACAGAGGCACGCCGGTAATCACCCCTTTCTCGCCCAGGTAGTGCTGAATGCTCTGCAGTCCCCGCTCTACAGCCACTGGGTTAATGTCCATGCTTGTACCCAGTTCTAGGGTGTAGGCTTCGATCTCAAAGCGGAGGTGACGACCTAGGGTTTTGAATGCGCTCTCTAGAGCTAGCCAGGGCTTGATAAAGGTTTCATCAAAGGCATCGCCATCGTAATCATCGAGCAGGGCCGCAAACTGTAGGCCAAACAGGCGGGCAGCCGCAGCCCGCTCGGCAAAGTAGTACAGGTAGGTCAAGCCGCGATTGCTAGAGGTGTGCAGATCGATTAGGTAGTCGGCATCAATTGCTAGAGCCTGCAGCCGGGTGCTGTAGAGAACGTGTACCGGAACGCTAGGGGGAGCCGCTAGATCTGCAGATTTTGCCTGAAACGCAGCTAAAATCTGCTGCCGATAAGCCTGCAAAATAGTCTCCGGGTCTGACTCTAAGTGACTTTGGGCAAAAGCTGCAATGTCGGCTTCAGCCTCAGCCTCTGATCCGTAATCCCAAAAAATGCGGTTCCAGTCGTGCCCATCGTAGGGGTTGTAGCGGCCCGACGAAAAGCTGTGGCTGCGGGTATTGACCCCTAGCGGATTGCAGACCGGCACCAGCCAAATCTCGCCCTGGAGTTGGGCTGGCTCTAGGCTGCTTAGCCAGTTGATTAATTGGTGAATGACCGCATTTCCAGCCAGCTCTGCTCCGTGCAGGTTGGACTGCAGATAGACCTTTTTCCCCGGCGACTCGCCCACAAAGCGGTAGAGCTGGAGCGAGAGTTCGTCTCCCGACGCCATCTGCATAAGCGGCAGGGTAGAGATCAGGGGCTGCATAGAAATCCTGTAGGCAACGTGATGGATTTCGTCAGATTAACCTATGAGCAAAGCAATATCAGTGAGCCGCCTGAGCCCGCAGGCCGAAATAGGTGAGCACCAGTTCAACCTCGCCATCATTGACGACTTCATGGGTTTCGTTGGGTTCGACGGCCACGCAGGTGCCGGGGGTGAGCGGGTAGGCTTTGCCCTCAATGGTGATGGTGCCCTGACCTGCCTCGACAAAAAAGACTTCGGCCATGTCGGTATGGGCGTGGCCGTTGGCAATCTGACCGGGCGCAAAGCGGGCCTGGGAGAAGTTGGTCAAGTGGGGCAGGTCGCCCAGCCGCAGCATCACGCGCTTTTTGATCGCTGGGTTGTGAGAAACGGCTTCTTCTGGCACGGTGTCGAGGGAGGTGAGCTTCATAGGCTAGAGAGCGAGACGGCTTTCAGTAGGCTCTCACAGTTGCGGCTGACTTTGAGCGATCGCAACTTTGCCCCAAGGAATCTTTAAAGCAGCTCACACTGACCGTGGTGCCGCAGCAGGTGATCGCACAGCACGAGCGCTACCATTGCCTCTACCATCGGCACCGCCCGAGGCAGCACACAGGGATCGTGGCGGCCCTTGGCCGACAACACGGTTTCTTCCCCTGTGTTGGTCACGGTGTTTTGAGCTTTGCGAATGGTGGCTGTGGGTTTAAAGGCCACGCGAATGATGATGTTCTCACCGTTGGAGATGCCGCCCTGGGTGCCGCCAGAGCGGTTGGTGCGGGTTCGAACCTGGCCTGCTGCGTCGGTGTAAAACTCGTCGTTGTGCTCACTGCCAGAGAGCAAAGTCCCGGCAAAGCCGGAGCCCAGCTCAAAGCCTTTGCTGGCCGGTAGCGACATCATGCCCTTGGCCAGGTCGGCCTCTAGCTTGTCAAAGACCGGATCGCCCAGCCCTCGGGGAACGTTGCGAGCAACGCATTCGACCACGCCGCCAATGGAGTCGCCTTGGTCGCGGATTTGCTCAATGCGGTCGATCATGCGCTCGGCGGCTTCGGCATCGGGGCAGCGCACGATGTTGCTTTCGACTTGGGCTAGGGTGACGGTTTCGGGGTCAACAGTGCCTTCGAGATCTTGAATGCGCTTGACGTAGCCGATGATTTCTAAGCCAGAGTACTGATGGAGAATTTTTTTTGCGATCGCACCTGCCGCCACCCGACCAATCGTTTCCCGCGCTGAAGATCGCCCGCCGCCTTGGTAGTTGCGAATGCCGTACTTAGCGTCATAGGTGGCATCAGCATGAGATGGGCGGTAGGTGGTGGCCATCTCACTGTAGTCCTGGGGCCGAGTGTCTTGATTACGCACCAAGATTGAGATGGGCGTACCCAGCGTCTTACCCTCAAAAACGCCCGAGAGAATTTCGCAGCGGTCTGACTCTTTGCGCGGAGTTGTGATCTTGCTTTGGCCTGGGCGACGGCGATCTAGCTCGGCCTGAATCTCCTCAACCGAGATTTCTACCTGGGGAGGGCAGCCATCAATGACGACCCCTACCCCGCCCCCGTGGGACTCACCAAAGGTAGTGATGCGGAACAGATGGCCAAAGGAGTTTCCCATGATGCGGATCGCTACAGTGTAATCTTTCGATCCTACAACTGCGAATCCTCAATCTTCAAGTAATAGCGAGGGTTGACTGGCTGACCGTTGTGATAAACGCCGTAGTGCAAATGGGGGCCTGAGGAACGACCTGTGTTGCCCAGAAAGCCAATCAGGTCACCTCGTCTGACCTTGTCTCCAGCTTCCACATTAAAGTCTGACAGGTGGGCATAGATCGTTTCATAGCCGTAGTCGTGGTCAATCACGATGTGCTTGCCGTAGCCGTTGCCTGCACTCGCTACGCTGACTCGCCCCTCAGCAGTGGCATAGATCGGTCTGCCAATTGGCCCTCTAAAGTCAAGCCCTTGATGCACTTCATAGCGGCTACCGCCAAAGGGGTTGCGGCGCAGACCAAATTCCGAAGTTATCTCAGCTTTGCCTTGGAGGGGCCAACCACTGGGAAAAGCCGCCTCCCGGTCAGCTTCCTTAGCCAAAGTTTCTTCTAGGGCAGGCTTGATATCAGCTTCTAGGGTCAGGGCCAGAGTGGGCATTTTTTGCTGGGCGACTCCGAAGAGAGAAGCCGCTTTGGCGGGCAGCGCCGGTCCCCCCCGTGATGCGTTGGGAGTGCTGATTTCGTCGAGTTCTGGTTCTTGCTCGACTACGCCATCTAGGTTGGTGCGACGGATGCGATCTTGGGGGTCTTCCCTCACTTCTGATCTGGGCCTGCTCGACTCGTTTCTTGACTCGGTTTCGGAGAGCCCGGCCCTTTCCTTGAGGGTTTCAATCTCGCTGTCGAGGGTATTGAGCTCAGTTAGCACGGCGTTAGCAGTGTCGGTCAATTCCTGATTTTCCTGAGCCAGGCGAGTGCTGTGGTGGGTCAGATAGCTAATCACGCCAGCAGGAATGCCGGCCACAATCAGGGCTGCAGCGAGCACGGGAACGGGTTTGATAGCCAGGGTGATCGGGGCTTTGCCCGTGCCTGCAATCAGCACCGTGTAACTTTTGGGAAGGCGAGTCAGCAGAGAGAGAATTGTCATTCAACCGCAAAGTAGCTCTATGTTCTCTTAAGGCTTTAGGCCTCAAGAATTATACGGGGATCACGGAATATAGGCAATTTTGTAAAAATTACTGCAGTTTTGGGCCTCGTTTGATCGAGGAAAATCGCCCGTTTTTCTAGAGGTCGTCGACTTTGACAAAGCCCGAAGCAGCGCTTAATAGATCTACATCAAAAACTACAATGGGGAAACACACCTGGTTAGTCACTCCCCTTAGCCAGTCCCTTTAGTCAATCACCACTGAGGCATGGGCAAATGATGTTTGCGACCTGGTTAGATACCAATTCCTGGCTGCTGGAGATGGCAGGACAGCGTTTGCTAGTTGATCCGTGGCTGGTTGGCCCCTTGGTTTTTGGCAATCAGGAATGGCTGTTTAAGGGCGAGCGGCCACGCCCCTTGCCTGACATCGGCCCGGTTGATCTGATTTTGCTCAGCCAGGGACTAGAGGATCATGCTCATCCGCCAACACTAAAGAGTCTAGACAAGTCCATTCCTGTCGTGGGCTCAGCCAGTGCGGCCAAGGTTGCTCGGGCGCTGGGCTACACCGAGGTCACAGCGCTAGCCCCTGGGGAAACTTTTGTTCTGAAAGATTTGGTGGAGATCAAAGCAGTTCCTGGCTCTCCGATGGGGCCAACGGTGCTGGAAAATGGCTATGTGCTGCGCGATCGCATCTCCGGCCATTCCCTTTTCTACGAACCCCACGGCTACAACCAGCCCGCTCTGCAGGCAGAAGCCCCCGTAGACGTGGTGATTACGCCTGTGTTGGACCTAGCTCTGCCGCTGATTGGGCCGGTGATTCGCGGCCAAAAATCGGCGCTGGATCTGGCAGAGTGGCTACAGCCACAGATTATTTTGCCGACTGCCGATGCGGGGGAGGTGCAGTATCAGGGCCTGCTGCTGTCTTTGCTGAAAGTCATTGGCAGCGCCACCGCAATGCAGGCAGAGCTAGACCAGCGGGGTCTTAAGACCCAGGTTTTACAGCTGCTGGTAGGGAGCCGCACTGAATTGCCGCTGACATCTCGCCCGGCCCCTGTTACCCGATAATTCTTTAAGGTGCGATAGTCAAAGACTGGCCCTGTTGGGTCATCGCATTCCTGGCCCAAAGCTTGCTGTTGAATAGGTAAGAAATTTTATGACCACCTCTGTTGTTGACATTGCTGTCACGACCGCTTGGGGCGAAGAAAAGCCTCTGAAAGACTATCTGGGCAACGTTCTGCTGATTGTAAACGTGGCTTCTTACTGTGGCTATACCCCTCAGTACAAGGGGCTAGAGGCTCTAAACGAGAAGTACCGCGATGCCGGACTGCGAATTTTGGCCTTTCCCTGCAACGATTTCGGGGCGCAAGAACCCGACAACCTGGAAAAAATCGAAGAATTTTGCTCGACCAACTATGGGGTCACCTTTGATCTGCTGGACAAAGTGCACGCCAAAGGGCCAGAGCAGCACCCTCTCTACGCCAGACTGACCCAGGGCGTTGATCCCCAAGGTGAGGTGGCCTGGAACTTTGAGAAATTTTTGATTGATCGCTCCGGCAATGCCATCGCCCGCTTTAAAAGTGCGGTTTCCCCCGATAGCCCTGAACTGGTCAACGCGATTGAAGCTGCGCTAAAAGGCTGATTTTTTAGGTTTTACTGAGGCTGTTTTTCTGCCTCAGTACTCGGCCTGCTGGCTTAGACAGGCGCTATTTGGGCGATCCTCAAAGGTGAACCAAATCTAAAGGTTATTTATGGGGCTTTGAGGTCTGCTACAAATCTTTGCTAATCTAAACCAATTGACATTATAAGGAGCGAGAGCTATGCCTTATACCACTGAAGAGGGCGGACGCCTTAACAACTTCGCGGTTGAACCCAAGATGTACGAGGCTGCACCGCCTTCGGAAACTCAAAAGCGCAACTACATGATTTTGGGCGTAACTGCGCTCGTGTTGGTCGGTGGTCTAATGGCTGTGGCTTTCGCCGTTTCCTAAATCAACCTTTCGATCTTCAGATAAAATCCGGCTTTTGGGCAGAGAGCGCAGCGGTAGTTGCGCTCTTTCTGCTTTCAACCTGTGCTTTTTACTCAAATCCCCTTGAGACTTTCCTGAGACTTCCCCATGACTGCCCTCTGGCTCACCGGACAGACCCGCAGTGGCAAAACAGCCTGGCTCATCGACCAGCTTGATTCTTTCGCTGCCCCTCAGGCCGATGCCCTTGGCCAAGGGGCTTCTCTGCTGGTTTTTGCAGCCAACGGCGACAACCGCATCCGTTTAGCTGAGCGCATTGCCACTGTTACCCAGGCCCGCCATCCGGTGGTGACGACCACCCCAGCCGGATTTGTGCAGGATGAGATTACCCTGTTTTGGCCTTTGCTGGTGCAAAGCCTAGGGCTAAGTGCCCAGTTTCCGCTAAAGCTGCGGCCTGAAAACGAGCAGGAACTGGCCGCTCGCCTGTGGCAGCCTCAGCTGGCAGAGGGCGTTCTTCAAGTACAGGGCTGGCAGCCCGCTCAGACTGTGCGGCGATCTTTAGACTTTTTGCAGCTGGCCGCCTCCGACGGCATTCCGGCTGAGGACTTGCTGGCGCTGCTGAAGCAGGGCATTCCCCCCGGTTTTGCCCCGGTGGAGGTGTGGGAAGCCATCGGGCAGGCCATTCTAGACTGGCGGGACTGGTGCCTGACGCGAGGGGTGGTCACCTACGGCATCATGACTGAGCTGTATTGGCGGCATTTGCTGCCTCACCCGCTGTATCAGGAAAAGCTGCTGCAGCGCTATTGCGCCCTGCTGGGAGACGATGTCGATGAATACCCCGGTGTTTCTCGGCTGTGGTTTGAACTGTTTTTAGACCAAGATCGACCCTGCGCCTTTACCTGGAATGACTACGGCAGAGTGCGCCTGGGTGTAGGGGCCGATCCCGACGCGCTGCGGGCGCTGCAGGACCGCTGTGAACTCGTGACTCAGGCCCTACCTGCGCCGGATTCTCTGGCTTATACTTGGGCCGACTCAATTCTGACAAGTGTGCAAGATCCGCTGGCGGTTCCTGAGGTGCCGGAGGAGATACAGGCGCTGCAGGCGACCTCGCGAGGCGAAATTCTGCGGCTGACGGCAGAACGGGTGGCGGAGGCGATTGAGCAGGGGCAGGTCAAGCCTGCTGAGGTGGCGATTATTGCACCGGGTTTGGATGCGATCGCACGTTACACCCTAGCCGAAATTCTGACTACCCGAGGCATTCCGGTTGAGTCTTTGAACGACCAGCGGCCCCTGATTAGCTCTCCTTTGATCCGGGCGCTGCTGACGCTGCTAACGCTGGTGTATCCGGGATTGGGCCGACTGGTGGATAGAGATGCGATCGCAGAAATGCTGGTGGTGCTCAGCCAAAATCCCCAGCCCCCCGAAGAGTTGCCCTGGTATGACCGGGTGCAGATTGACCCCGTGCGGGCCGAACTGATTGCCGACCACTGCTACCGGCCCGACGTCGAAAACCCCGAACTCCTCCCGGTTGAGCGATTTCCCCGCTGGGATCGGCTAGGGCACCGCGCCACCAGCGCCTACGAAACCCTGCTGCAGTGGATCACCCGCCAGCAAGAGCAGCGCCAGCAGCGGCTCATTCCTGGCGTCGTGGGGCTGCTAGATCGAGCCATCCAGCAGTTTCTCGGCGGCGGCAGCAATCTGCCCTACGATCAGCTCGCCGCTCTGCGAGAATTTATGGAAACGGCCCAGCACTACTGGGAAGTCGAAGACCGTTTGCAGCGGGTGCAGCGCGCCTCGGGCCAGCCCCAGCTCGATTTGCCCAGCGCTATCAGCCGTTTCATTCAACTCCTGCACCAAGGCACTGTCGCTGCCAATCCCTTTCCGGTCAAACCCTTTGATCCTGATCGGCAGGGCGTCACTATCTCTACAGTCTTCCAATACCGGCTACAGCGCCTCTGCCACCGCTGGCACTTCTGGCTTGATGCGGGTTCGCCTCGCTGGCTTACCGGCACCGACGAGCTGTTTGGCTTCCCCCTATTTCTCAGCAGTTGGTCTGGGCGTCCCTGGACTTCTATCGATATAGAGCGCTGGCATGGCGAGCGGCTAGAGCGCATTTTGCGCGATCTGCTGGGGCGAGTGACGGAGCGAGTCTATCTCTGCCACAGCGATCTGGCAGTCAGCGGTCAGGAGCAGACTGGCCCTCTGCTCACTTTGGTAAATACGGCTCAAAACGTGACGCCGACCCCTGAGGAGATAGCGGCTGAGGTCTAATGGTTTGAGGGTTAAGCTTTTTGGCTGATGGGCACGCTTTGCTTTGCCCATCCTACCCCGCTACTGGCCTTAGGCATCACTCCGGTAGCTTAATAAGTTGGTTGATTTCTCGATTCAAAGAAAGTAGCCTGCCATAATAGCCAGAAAAGTATCAACGGTGTCCCATGCTTCCTGGCTCTCTTCACCCATCTGGCACCCGTGTATTTATTAGCTATTGCAGTCTAGACCCAGATATGTCTGTGGCACCAGCGGTAGAAACGGTTGAAAAGCCGCCCCTGCCTGTAGCCGAACCAGAACTTTCCGGTGGCCAAGTTGATCGGGCTTCACTCTTCTACGTTGAGCGGCCTAATAGTGACTTTCGCTGTTTCGAGGCGATTGGCTTGGCGATGCAGCAGGAAGCAAACCAGACTTTAGCAGCGGCAAATACAAAGGCGGCGAAGCGGTTGACGCTAAGTGCGGCTAGAGCTGCGTTGGCAATTGGTTTGGCTTTGATTACCGGGGGATGGGGGATATCCACAGCGAATCAGGCAGTCGCAGCACAAGCCACTGGCTTCACGCCGGATGGACAGGGAGTAGTGACTGACTCTGATAGCGACGGGAGAAATCGGCTGTGGAGTTCCCAAAGAGAGGAGCGAGCTAGCTTTAAGGGCGAGTCTCTAGACTTCACGCCGGATGGGCAGGGATTGGTGACTAGCTCTAATTACAAAAGTTGGCTGTGGAATTTGCAGGGAGAGGAGCTAGCCAGTTTTGAAGGCGGTTTCCGAGGCTTCACACCGGATGGGCAGGGGTTGGTGACGCTCTCTTATGGCGACGAATATATTGTCGGCGACGATAAAAGTCTGCTGTGGAGTTGGCGGGGAGAGCAGCTAGCTAGCTTTGAGGGGAGTTTCATAGTCTTCACGCCCGATGAACAGGGGTTGGTGACTAGGTCTTATGACGACGAGAAAATTTGGCTGTGGAGTTTGCAGGGAGAGGAGCTAGCCAGTTTTGAAGGTGTTTTCCAAGGCTTCACGCCGGATGAGCAAGGGGTGTTGACTATCTCTTATGGCGACGATGACGTTCTTGGCGACGGAAAAATTTGGCTGTGGAGTTTGCAGGGAGAGGAGCTAGCCAGCATTGAGGGCGAGATCCTAGGCCTCACACCAGATGAACAGGGGTTGGTGATTTACTCTGATAGCGACGGGAAAAGTCGGCTGTCGAGTTGGCGGGGAGAGGAGCAAGCGAGCTTTGAGGGCTATTTTCTAGGCTTCACGCCGGATGGGCAGGGGTTGGTGACTTACTCCTTTAGCGACAGAAAAAGCCGGCTGTGGAGTTTGCAGGGAGAAGAGCTAGCCAGCATCGAGGGCGGTTTCCGAGGCTTCACACCAGATGGGCAGAGGTTGGCGACTTACTCTTCTAGCGACGGGAAAAGTCGGCTGTGGAGTTTGCAGGGAGAGGAGCTAGCCAGCTTTGATGGCGTTTTCCAAGGCTTCATGCCGGATGAGCAGGGGTTGGTGACTATCTCTGATGGCGACGATGACGTCTTTGGCAACGAGAAAATTCGGCTGTGGAGTTTGCGGGGAGAGGAGCAAGCCAGTATTGAGGGCCATTTCCAAGGCTTCACGTCGGATGGGCAGGGGTTCGCGACTTACTCTGATAGTGATTGGAAAAGTCGACTATGGAATTGGCAGGGAGAGGATCGAGGCAGCTTTGAGGGCATTTTCCGAGGCTTCACGCCGGATGGACAGGGGTTGGTGACTTACTCTGAGATCGACGGGAGGATTCGGCTGTGGAGTCTGCAGGGAGAGGATCAAACCAGCTTTGGGAGTTCACTCCAAGGCTTCATGCCGGATGAGCAGGAGTTGGTGACTAGCCCTGACAGCGATGGGAGAAATCGACTGTGGAGTTTGCAGAGAGAGGATCGAACCAGCTTTGAGGGCGAGTTCCTAGGTTTTACGCCGGATAAGCAGGGCCTGGTGACTGGTACTCCTAGCGATAGGAAAAGTCGGCTATGGAGTTTGCAGGGAGAGGAGCTAGCCAGCTTTGATGGCTATTTCCTAGGCTTCACGCCGGATGAGCAGGGGTTGGTGACTAGCTCTTCTAGGGCCAGGAAAACTTGGCTGTGGAGTTTGCAGGGAGAGGAGCGAGTCAGCTTTGAGGGCGTTTTTCTAAGCTTCACGCCGGATGAGCAGGGGCTAGTGACTAGCTCTTCTAGCGACGAGAAAATTTGGCTGTGGAGTTTGCAAGGAGAGGAGCGAGTCAGCTTTGAGGGCGATTTCCGAGGCTTTATGCCGGATGGGCAGGGGTTGGTGACTTACTCTTATAGCGACAGGAAAGCTCGGCTATGGAGTTGGCAGGGAGAGGAGCTAGCCAGCCTTGAGGGCGATTTCATACGCCTCACGCCGGACAAGCAGGGGTTGGTGACTTACTCTGATAGTGATAGGAAAAGTCGGCTATGGAGTTGGCAGGGAGAGGAGCTAGCCAGCTTTGAGGGCTATTTACTAAGCTTCACGCCGGATGAGCAGGGGGTAGTGACTTACTTTTCTCCGGTAGTGACTAGCTCTGATAGCGCCGGGACAAGTCGGCTGTGGAGTTTGCAGGGAGAGGAGCTAGCCAGCTTTGAGGGCGGTTTCCACAGCTTCACACCGGATGGGCAGGGGTTGGTGACTACCCCTTTTAACGTCGGGAAAAGCCGGCTGTGGAGTTTGCAGGGAGAGGAGCTAGCCAGCTTTGACGGCAGTTTCCAAAGCTTCATGCCGGATGAGCAGGGGTTGGTGACGCACTCTTATAGCGACGGGAGAAATCAGCTGTGGAGTTTGCAGGGAGAGGAGCTAGCCAGCTTTAAGGGCGATTTCCGAGGCTTCACGCCGGATGGGCAAGGATTAGTGACTAGCTCTTCTAGCGGCAGGAGAACTTGGCTGTGGAGTTTGCAGGGAGAGGAGCAAGCGAGCTTTGAGGGCGAGTTCCAAATCTTCACGCCGGATGAGCAAGGATTGGTGACTTACTCTGAGATCGACGAGAAAACTTGGTTGTGGAGCTTGCAGGGAGAGGAGCGAACTAGCGCTGGGGGCGAGTTCTGAGGCTTTAACGCTGATGGAAATATCTTGCTGACAGATTCAGCTAGTAGGTTGCGTTTCGCGGAGCCTCAACCTAACAACCCTTTGCAGTGTTGAGTTTTCACTTCGTTCAACTCAACCTAGATGACGTTGACTCAGCTTCTAGCTAGCTGGATGAGGGATTGGGATTCTCAAGATCCTGGAGAATACGCTCAGCGGTAGCTTGAAGATTGGGCAAATCATCGGTCACGATGTCAGTGACGATATCTAGGTCTATAGCGAAGTACTCATGCACAACTTTGTTGCGGAGGCCAACAACTTGTGCCCAGGGGACTTCTGAGTAGCGTTGGGTGATCTCTGAAGATAGAGCGCGAGTAGCTTCTCCAATAATTTGAAGGTGGTATAGCACCCAAACTTGCAATAATTCATCCTTAGCGATTTGATCAAGCTGCACTCGATTTTGAATACGAGCGATCGCATCTAAGATATCCTGCAAACGTTCTGCATCGCGTCTCACAAGGGGATGGCCTCCTGTAAGACGCGATCGCGAATGCGCGATTTCAGCCCCTTTTCAGTGACGACATCAACTGGGCATTCCAATAGAGCTTCTAGGTCTTCGATGAGCCCCATTGGAAACCAAGGTGTGCGGCGAGTGCGATCGTAGTCTACAAGTAAGTCAACATCGCTCTGTAAACCAGCCTCTCCTCTGGCAACAGAACCAAAGATGCGAATGTTAAAAGCTCCGTGACGCTCGGCTGTCTGCAAAACCTCCTCGCGGTGAGCCAACAACTCCTGAAGTGTCATAACGGTACTGAGTTGCTCGATCTTTCTTTAAACACCCGATGCGATAATACCTTAGCCTCTTTAAGGCTGCCTACATCGCAAGCAGAACACTAACTAAAATATGTCTGCAATTTAGAAAAGTCTGTCCAGCAGTAAGTTGGGATAAGGCTCGGTGAAACCCAACAGTTTTAGAAGTTTGTTGGATCTTGCAAGCTCGACACTAACCTACAAGAAGGGGCTAGACATACCAGAAGGTTAAAACTTCTGTTTTCTGTGTAAGGGGTGTCTTGTGTTTGAGGAACGGATGGACTAATATCAGTCCTCATAGCTGCTATGGAGCAGCTTGCTTTTCCCCGAAAACTGGAACTGACGCCACCGGTAAGTGGTACCAACACAAACCGGCAGCTGACCCAAACGACAGAATATGGCTGTCGCATGGGCTGTGCTAATTTTAGCCGCCCTGCTACTCGCTAACGTCCTTGGGAAACCAGGATTCGGGGATTCCTACCCATTAATTTCAAGGAATCCCCTGATCATGCTGCAAATTCAATATTTCTTGTCGCCTCCCTACGGCTCTAGCTTGGGGGAGGCGGCCCAGCCCGCTGCACCTCAAATTCCTCTGGTGCAGTCTCGGCGGCAGCGTTTGCGCCTGTATCTAGTCGGCTCGGAGGCTGATACGCGAGGTGCGATCGCTAGCCTTCACCATCTCGGTTATGCCGAACAGTTCGAGTGGAGCCACGTCATTAACATTCCCGAAGGCGGTCTGTTAGTGCGGCCCGATCCTGGCGATGTGTTGCGATATCTCCAGCGCCACCCTTCTGTTAGGCCGTTGGGTGAGTAGATGAGTGGAGGAGTGGGAGAGTGGAGGGGTGAATGAGGTTAACCTAGCTACTCCCTACTCTCTACCCCTTCGCCTACCTTAGAAGCTTTAAAAGACAAAGCCCTCTGAACTTCAGGGGGCTTTGACAGGAACCAGATTATTAGTTTTGGGGGGTTTCTTTAAGGGACTTCGGGGTTTGCCTTTCGGCTTACTATCTTTGCGGCACTACGGCTAATGGCTTCATCTAACGACTCCATCAACGGTTTTGCGACAGCATCACGTTACCCGGCTATTCCCTGGGGAAACTGATAAGGGCTTAACGAAAGCGCTTCTTACGACGAGCAACGGCTTTACGCTTTTCCTTTTCCTGGGGCGTTTCGAAGTGGCGGCGGCGCTTTACTTCAGAAAAAACGCCTGCTTTCGAAACCTGGCGCTTAAAGCGCCGCAGAGCGGATTCAATTCCTTCGTTTTCACCTACAACAACCTGAGTCATATGGAACCGTGTTTTCCTCCTAAAGAACAGTTAGTCAAGATGTCAGCTACAAATGTCAGATGGTTGCGCTAGAGGTGTGCAGGGAGAGTGAGCCACCTCCTCTGCTGAACCTTATTCAAGACAACAGAAACAGGGCACAAGTGCCCAAGACATTCCTTCAGCGTAGCATATTATGCTGAGGCGTCGGCAGCGGTCAATTCATCTAGTTTGGCGCGCACTGTTTGAATGTCTTGCCACATCAGCCACTTGGGAGAGCCCTTTTCCTTTGAGGGGTTTCGCAGCAGGTAGGCGGGGTGGAAAATGGGCATGCACAGGCGACCTTCCCACTCGATCCACTGGCCCCGAATTTTGGTGATGCCCTGCTTGTTGCCGGTGATGCCCTTTACAGCAGTTGCCCCTGTCAGCAGAATAATCTTAGGATCGACCATGCGGATCTGCTCCATCAGGTAGCCTTTGCAGGCTGCCATTTCGTCAGGGGTGGGTACTCGGTTTTCGGGCGGGCGACACTTGACGATGTTGCTGATGTAAACGTCTTGAGCGCTGTCTAGCCGCACGGCTTCGAGAATTTTCTCTAAAAGCTGGCCGGATTTGCCGACAAAGGGCAGCCCTTGCTCATCCTCTTGCTGGCCTGGCCCCTCTCCGACAATCATGATGGCGGCCTTGGGGTTGCCTCGGCTGACGACGGCATGGGTGCGGGTTTGGCCTAGATCGCAGCGGTAACAGCGGTTGCAGTGCTCGCCTATGGCGTCTAGGTTATCGTAGGTGCCCGGCAGAATGGGAATGGTAACTTTATCTGGAATTTGGTCGTAGTCAACCGGATTTGTGGCGGCAGTGGGGGCCGGTAAGCCGGAATCGAATAAACTGAACTGCTCTTCAGCCATTTCACTCGGGGCAGGATGCTTGCATGGGTGATCATTGTAAAAGGAATCGCTGGTGATTCGCAGCCTCCTGCTGAGCATTTCCCCCCTAGGCTGGAGAGCCGCAGGGCCAAGAGCGCTACTGCAGAGGCGTGGCTCATAGCATAAGAAGCTGCTTGTAAGCGGCAAGGGTTTGCTGTGCGATCGCATCCCAACCATAATTTGCGATCGCAAATTCTTGGGCGTTGCGCCCTCGTGCCTGCCGCAACACTGTGCTGCTAAGGGCTGCTCGTAGGGCTGTGGTCAAGCTGTTTACCGTTAAGTCGCAGACCCAGCCCGATTCGCTCTGGGCAATGCCCTCCCAAATGTAGACGCCGTGCGAGATCACGACCGGCAATCCGGCCATCATGGCCTCTGCTACAGCGATGCCAAAGTTCTCGTAGTAAGAAGGTAAAACAAAGCAGTCGGCGGCTTTCAGGAGGGCTGCTTTAGTCTCTCCCGTGATAAAGCCGGTGAGAGTGGTATGAGCTGCTAGGGGGGACTGGGTAATGCGATCGCGCACCTGCGCCTCGTAGGTCGGATCTTGCGGATTAGACCCCGCCAGAATCAGGTGGAAAGCAGTGCCCTCCTGAACTAGCTGCTCTAGGGCCGGAATCAGCAGATCAAGGCCCTTTTTGGGATCTAGCCGCGACAGGTAGAGCAGCCGGGGTCGATCCTGAGGAATGCCGAACTGCTGACAAATGGCCTCTGCTCTACCCTCATCTATTTCCGGTGGCGGGTTGACCCCCAGCGGAATGACCCAATCTCGCGTTTCAGCCCCAAAGCGATGGGAGACGCGGGCTTCCAATGGGCTAGTAAAGTGAACCGCAGCGGCTCCGGCCAGGTTGGGCTGCTCTAGCAGCCTGCCGTAGATCTGCTTGAGCTGTCGCTTTTTAGTCAAATCGGCCCGGTCTAAGGTGCCCAGCGGCCTAAGCAGGTAGGGCAGACTGCACCAGCGGGCGACGGTCGCAGCAGCGGTGCTGACGGGGGAAAACAGGGCATGGATGTGGGCAATGTCGTAGTCGTGTGCGTTTAGCGCTAGCCAGCTCAGCAGCCCCGCCGAAAATTTGTAGCGACGCAAGGGTGCGCAGCGAAAGTAGCGCACTGTATAGCCTTCCTCTGTGAGCGGCGTGTTGAGCGGTACCGCTAGGGGCGGCTGCCCGCTATCACCATTGGAGTCGGTAGTGAGTACCGTCACCTCTGTACCGGCCCGAGCCAGCGCCGCCGACAAACCCCGCACCATTTGGCTTGGCCCCCCATAGACCAGGGAAATGGAGGGGACAATCTGAAGCACACGCAGGGGCTTCATGGGGCGACCCCCAGTTCCTGGTAAAAGTCTAGCTGCTGTTGGGCCAAGGCTCGGTTGGTGTAGTGGGTCATGGCTCGCTCGTAGCCTTTTTGGGCCAGGGCTGCATGGGCTGTAGGCTGCTCCATCAGGGTTTGCAGACATTCGGCTAGCGCTTTGGCGTTGCCTTCTGGAAAGACAAGGCCCGCATCTTGAATGACGTGGGGAATTTCGCCGGAGTCGGAGCCAATTACCGGCACTTTACAGGCCATTGCTTCAATCAGCACGTGACCAAACTGCTCTTTCCAGCCCGCTGAGGTTAGGGTCTTGAACTGGTCGGTGGTTTCGGAGGGCAGCACCAGGGTGTGCATCAGATTGAGGTAGCGCGGGACTTCGGTGTGGGGGACGCTCTCAATGAAGTGGATGCGATGGTCAAAGACCGGCCCTTTGGCCCCATCGCACAGCCCCCAGTCTCGCGCCTGCTCTTCCAACTGCTGCCGCAGCGGTCCTCGGCCCAGCATCAGGCAGGCCCAGGGCCGAGAATGATCCTTTAAAGCTGCTAGGGCTTGCCATAGGGTCAAGAGCCCCTTTTCTGCCACAAAACGCCCAACAAAGCCAATGACAAAAGTCTCTGGGGCTAAGCCTAGGTGAGCTGCCAGCTCTGGCTGGGGCTGAGGCTGAAACAGCCGCTCATCAACCCCTAGCTGTGGCATGACGCGAATCGGCCCCCCATAGCCTCGCTGCCTGAGAATATCGGCCCCATCTTGATTGCCTGCCACAATGCCGTGACTGTGGCGCAGGTTATACGCCTCCAGTAAAGACACCGGAAACTTCAGCTCGTAGGGCAGGTTCCACCAGGTAAAGAACACGTTTTTGGCCTGCAGCCTCAGCGCTCGATTTAGTGCGATCGCTTGGGCATAGGCCAGAGATTTGGCGCCCTGCTCTACCTGTATGACCTGGGGTCGGGTTTCTTTGAGCAAAGCGATTAGGCCGGGGCCAAAGCAGAGCAACCCCTGATTGTTTTCACTAAAATTGCCAACTGGAATAATCTTAAAACGTCCTTCCTCCCGCAGTTCTGGCTCGATGATGCGGTTTTGCACTCCGCCCGGCCGCCACCGCTGCGGTACCACTACCGTCACCTCCAGATCTGGAGACAGCTGCGCTAAGGCCCTTAGCTTTTCACAGTTGAGGTCAACAATGTAAGTGTGGCTGATAACAAGCACGCGCATGAGTTAAACCCCGTCTATGAAGCATAGATCCGCCCCTGCCGCCCCAGCGTGGTCAGCAGGGTCAAGCAAGCGTACAGCAGTCCCATTAGATAAAAAATGCTGCGGCTGACAATCTTGACTGGGCCACTGTCTTTATAGCAGGGCGGGTTGCCCAGCACATGGCAGTCGAACAGCTTGATCGCCAGCCTGACGACTTCCAGAGCGGTGAGATTTTTTAAGGCCATCAAAAAATGGTTGTGGTAGAAGTTCAGCTGATAGCTGAGGGAACGTGTGCTGATGTCGTGGCAACCGCCGGTTTCTTCGCCTAGGTGCACTAGATGGGCTGCAGGGTCGTACCAGATGATCAGGCCGGTTTGGCGAATGTGCAGACAAAAGTCTGACTCTTCACGCACGGCGCTGCCGTGAAAGCGCTCATCAAAGCGCAGGTTAAAGGTGTTGAACAGTTCCCGCCGAAACGACATATTGCAGCCACGAGCAGTCAGCACCCTTTGTGGCTTGACCGTATGAACGAGGTCGATGTGATACCAGGCAATACCGGGGTCCATCGCTTGGGGCGGCAGATCTTCGATCACCAGCCCATCCGAGTCGGCCAGCTTCATGCGGTCAAATACCCGTCCGGCCACTGCCCCGACCTCAGGCCGCTCGTAGTTGCGGGCATGGGCCTGGAGAAAGCCATGCGGCAGATCCACATCATCATCTATGAAAACAACGATTTCTCCCTGGCAGCGCTCAATAGCGTAGTTGCGAGCAGCGGGCAGGCTGGCCCAATCAACGGTGAACAGAGTAATTTTTCCGGTAGCCACAAGCTGATTTAACAATGCCTGAGTCTCCGGTTCATGGTCGGCTGTCTGATCTACCACGATCACTTCAAAGTGGGGATAGTCTTGCTGCAAAACGCTCTTGAGTGTGTCGCGCAGCACTCCCTCGCGGCGGTAGGTAGGGATAACGATCGATAAAAACGGCCAGGTCACGATGCCTCCTGTTTGCTGGAGATACGTTTAGATTAAAGGCAAAGGGCAGAAGAAACCCCCATCCTTTTCTCCCCGCGTCTCCTCATCTCCTCAATCAAAAGTCTCTGCTGCTTGCTGCTGCTTCAGCTGCTTTAGCTCCCGCTTAGTCAGCTTACGTTTTTTGCTGGGGCTCTGGCTGTCTTGCTGAAAGCGCTCCTGACGGTCGAGGGCGGGCAGCTTTAGCGCAATGCCTGCAGCTAGCCAGTAATAGATATTGACGGGGTCTACATCCAGCGGGTAGTAGTAGGGGAAAAAGCTGATAAACAGCACAAACACCCACATTGAGGCTGCGTATCCTCTGAGGTTGGGGTCTTTGACGGAGCGGTAGGCTCGGTAGGTAGTGATCGTTAAGGCGGTGTATAGGCTCAGGGTGGCAAGCAGGCCCAGGTAGCCAATTTCAAACAGTAGTTTAGGGTGGTAGGTCTCTACCAGTTCCACCTGACCAAAGATCCGGGCTGAGTTGGTGGCTCGCCCTACGCCTCGGCCCAAAATTCCCTCTTGCTCTCGCCTGGCCCAATCAAACTGCTCTCGAATAAACTCCTGCGGCGGCGAGGCTTCCCAGCGGGACTGAAAGCTCTCCCAGCGTTGGCTTAGCAAGGCCGGGTTTTGAGCTACCAAAATGCTTAAAATTAGCGCCATGCCAATGCCGATGGGCACAAACCGCTTGAGGTTGGCGACCTGGCCGGTCAACACCAGCAGGCCGACGACCGTAATCGGCACTAGCACCAAGGCAATGCGCTGGCCTGACAAAACGGCTAAAACGCACACGGTAGCCAAGGTAATTAAGCCGATTAGTCGCCAGAAGGGGTTGCGATCGCTAAATGTCGTGCCAAAGCAAAAGAAGCCGCTGGAGATCAAAAACCAGCCCCACTGCCAGGGGGCAACAAAGGTTCCGGGCAGCCGGATCTGGCCTTGGGCAGGGTTGTATAGCAGCGAGCCCCCAAAAAAGCAGCGGGCCGCAAGCGACGGCTTAAATCCGTCTGCGCCTGTTGCAGTTGTCCCTGGGCACACCCCTGTTTTCAGCATCATGTACTGCACAAAGCCTAGGCTGCAGCAGATCAAAATCAGCACCACCTGGACGCGCAGCAGAAAATAGAGATCGTTGCGATCGCGAATTAGATAGTAAATGCAGGCAATCAGCGGCAGGTAGCCCAGCAGAACCTTGAGCCCTATAATGCCAATCAGAATCGGATGTTGGCCCGGTGGCGCAGCTAGCTGCTGGGGCAGATTGACAAACAGCAGGGTCATCGTAAGCAGCGTCAGCAAAATGCTCAGCGGCAGCTTCAGCGCTGGCGGAATAATGAATGGCTGCTTGGTTTTGCGGCAAAACTGAATCACCCCAATCAGAGCCGGGATATAAATGGCGTCTTTAGCCAGCTGCAAAATGCCGCTGCCGCCCAGAGCATAGGTCACGGTGCCGCTAAAGGGCAGGTAGATGACAAAGGCAAAAATCGCCTGCCGAGGATACTTAAAGGACAGCGCCAGACAGAGAATTGCAACCAGTGCCCCAATGCCAATCTTGGGCTCAACTAGCAGAGACAGCAGCAGCCCAACCACCACCGCTCCCAGCAGGGAAAACACTGCATACTGAATCAGCTCCTGCTGGGCCCTAGCAGCCTGGCGCTTGAGTGCCCGCTGCGCTTTGGGGCTGAGGGCAGGTTCAGCCGTCGCATCAGACGATGCCTGCCGGTTGCGCCTGCGGCGAGAGGGTTTACTGGCAGGTGCAGCGACAGCCGTATCCATTCCCTGATTCAGCGATCGGCCAGATCGTTTGGGTGTTTTGCCATGCCAACTGGAAGTGTCCACCATTATCGTTCCAATCGATTGGGTACGTCATCACAGCCGCCCGGAATGGTCGCGCGTGTCGCCTTGCCGCCCCAGGCGCAGCAGTAGCGACGCTGCTCTTCCGACATCCGTTTGACCCGTGAAAAATCAGCTCCCTCGACCACCGCTCCAGTGCAGGCTCCGCTGCTGTAGTTGGGCATTTCAGTGCGGCTGCGGGGCGAGGCAGTCTCAGCCTTGCCATAGAACAACCGGACTCCCATCAGGTCTGCGCCCGATAGGTTGGCCTGATACAAAATGGTGCGAGATAGGTTAGCTTTCACCAGATCGCAGCCAGTCAGATCAGCTCGAATCAAATTGGTATCACTCAGATCGGTCCAGCGTAGATCACTGTTTGACAGATCGCTGGTTGCCAGCATGGCCCCTAGGGTGATTACCCGTACGCCCTCCTGCCGGTCTTCTTCATAACCGCCTTTGCCATCTAGGATGGGGCGACCTAACCTGCGATCGCGCCGCAGGGGCGTCAGCAGCCGCGAGCGGGAGAGAAACCGCACCACCTTGGCCCGACCTGAGGCGTCAATGCTGCTGAGAATGGCGGCAGTACGCGCTTCGGCAATGATGCGCTCCTGGGGCCAGTCCTCCAGCAACCCTTCCTCATCCAGCACCAAATCAGAAATACCCTGAAAATAGGCGTCAATGGTCTGCTGCTGGGTAATGCGGTTTTGCTGAGTTGTGAGGTCACGGGAGATGACATAGGACCGCCAGGCCACGTAAAGGGCCAGCAGGGCAATGAAGATTTGACCAAAGGCCCCCAGAAAATCACCTAGCGCCCCAATCGCATCCCAGCGCAGTGTCTTGCCCCAGTCCAAAATTGCCTGATTGAAGCCCGAGATCCGCATCAGACCCCAGAGGCCTATCAGAGCCCCCGGAATAGCAATCAGTAAGGCCTGCTGCTGGGGCGAAAGCTCTGCCAAGATCCCCTCTAAAGATGGCAGGATCAGACGAAAAGAAACCAGCACTGCAACCAGCGAGCCCCCTAGGGTGAGCCAGAAGCTATTTAGGATAATGCCGGTCACAATCACTGCAACGGCAATCAGGGTGAGGGTGGTGGCCGGTGACAAAATCGAGTGAATCTCGTCTGAGCTGTCAAAGGTGCCCATCGGCAGATCCTCAGGCAGCGACTCTAGGGGCGCAGGCAGCAGGGTAGGCAGTCTTTTCCGCCCGCCATTGGTCTGCTCGTCACTGGTCTGCCCGCCATTGGTCGCGCTGGGCGGCGCGGTTAGAGAAGTTGAACCGGTTTCCGAATTGGCCGGAGGTTGGAGGACAGCACCAGGTTCTGGTAAAGACTCGGGTTCCTCATTGGGCGAGGGTGACCTAGGGGTGTCAGGGGGAAAGGTCATAACCGTTGTAAATCGTTCTGGAAAAGAGTCTGCTGCGTTATCCAGGCTTAACTGGCCTCTCGGTCAATTTAAGCGCGTTCATCTAGTTTCTACAATTGCATCTAGAGCGGTATCTGCGAATTCTGCTCCATCCTCACGCTAACTTGACTGAGCTGTGGCGACCGAATTGCTGGCTGAAAGTGCTCCCCTATCCCCCAAAACCTGAAAAATCAGCCCCTGTTGATTCCGGTGGATCGCCAGGACTTCGCTAAAGTATCTATTAAGGTTCAGTATTTGCCTGAGCCGGGCCGGTTTGGCGGCCTGTGTCGAGTTTGGAGAGACAGCGACATGGTAGTGACCGGGTTGATTTTGCTGGCTGCGATCGCAATTCTTACAGTCGGGTTCCTCAGAGCCCGCCCCTACGGCAAGGTAGGGCTGCTGGCCTGGCTGCAGTCAGTAGTGCTAATGGCTCCTTGGCTGCTGTTTTTTACCCTAGTAGCCCTGGGCCTTTACCTCAATCTGGCCGGGGTTTTGCTGCTGCTGGTCACCTCTACAGGACTTTATATTTACCTGGGGCGGCAATTGCGATCGCTCGGCACCGAAGAGATGATGGCCCACCGTGCCGCCGCCCTAACCAGCGATCCCACCAACGAGCCTTTGCCTGAGACCAACATTCCCTCGCCCAACGATGTTGCCGAGTCGGCGGCTGAGAAAGAGCCAGCCACGCCGATTACGCCCACCACCATGCCGATTCCAGCAGAGGATTTGGCAGCAATTGAGGGAATCTTTGGCATTGACACCTACTTCCGCACGGAAACAGTGCCCTATCAGGAAGGGGCCATTTTTCGCGGCAACCTGCGGGGCGAACCCATCGCTACCCATGCTCGCTTGTCAGCCTCCCTAGCCGAAAGAGTCAGCGATCGCTACCGCCTGTTTCTGGTCGAAAACGCTGAGCGCAGGCCAACGGTTGTGGTGCTTCCCAGCAGCGTTGACCCTCCCAAGACTACCCCTGCCCAATGGGTTCTTGCGGTGGCTCTGGGCATTGCCACTATCTTTACCAGCCTGGAAACTGGGGGCATTCTTCAAGGCTTTGACCTGGTGCAGACGCCCGAGCAGTGGCGACAGGCAGTGCCTATCATGCTGGGAGTGGTCGTGGTGCTGACAGCCCATGAGATTGGGCATTGGGTCGTGGCCAATCGCAACGATATCCGCCTCAGCCCTCCATTTTTGATTCCGACCTGGCAAATTGGCTCCTTTGGGGCGCTGACCCGCTTTGAATCGCTGCTGCCCAACCGCAGCGTCTTGTTTGATATTGCCTTTGCTGGCCCAGCTGTGGGAGGCGTTGTTTCCCTAATTATGCTGGTGCTGGGTCTGGTATTGTCCCACCCCGGCAGCCTGTTCCAAATTCCGTCCCAGTTTTTCCAGGGGTCGGTGCTGGTGGGCACGCTGGCTAAAGTTGTTTTGGGTTCAGCCCTGCAGCAACCCCTAGTAGATGTCCACCCACTCACAGTAATTGGCTGGCTGGGCCTGGTTATCACCGCTTTGAATCTCATGCCCGCTGGTCAGCTAGACGGGGGCCGGGTGGTGCAGGCCATCTATGGCCGCAAAACTGCTGGGCGCACAACTTTTATTACGCTGCTGGTGCTGGTGCTCGTTTCTCTGGTCAACCCACTGGCCCTCTACTGGGCGGCCCTGATCTTGATCCTGCAGCGCAACCTAGAGCGACCCAGCCTCAATGATCTGACCGAACCTGATGATGCTAGAGCTGCTCTAGGGCTGCTGGCCTTGTTTTTAATGCTAGCCACGCTGCTGCCGCTAACTCCAAGTTTGGCCGGCCGCTTGGGCATCGGCACATAGCTCACCGCAACCGGTATCGCCTTCTTTATAGCGGGCAAAATTAGGATGAAATTTTCACATAAATTGAATCTACGGTATTCCGGTAGGGATATGATACTTTAGAATAAGCTTAGCCCGCCGAGGGCGGTTGCTATCTCCCCTAGTCAACCGTTGATTCAACTCCATCCCCTTTGGACGTATGTCTCTCCACTCTATTCAGACCCCAGCAGAGTCTACCTATCCAACCCTTCAAGAGCCCGGCTTTTACTACTTTGCCTATGGCTCCTGCATGTGCCCGGTTGATCTGAAGCGATCGCTAGGGGAGAGCACCCATGCCTACGTGCTCGGCCCAGCCACGCTGTCAGGCTACCGCCTAGGCTTCTTCCGCCGCTCCCAGCTGCGTAACTGCGGCGTGCTAGATATTGTGCCCGACCCTACGGCCTCGGTCCACGGGGTGCTGTATTACCTGCCCCAGCGATTGAGCGATCGCCTCGATCAACGCGAAGAGGGCTACTGCCACGAAACGGTCACCATCCACTGCCAGGATCGGGTATATCCCAGAACCCGCACCTACACCGTGATGGAAAAGCTCACCGAAGAAATTGCTCCAAATGACTGGTATTTCAATGTGGTGCTGCGGGGGGCGCTCACCTGCGGCTTGCCAGAGCAGTACTGCTGGCAGCTGTTTCACCACATGCACGAGCTACAGCAGCAGGAATTTTCTCAGCAGATGCTTCGCTCAGCTTAACTGCGGCAGTTGCTGATTGCTAATCGACCGGATGCTGGCCGTAGAACGGCAAGACTTCGGGCCACTGGGGTCGCTTTCCTGCTGACCATTCTCGCTGTGCCAGCATTAGCACCTGGGGCACTGTAAAGGCCAGCTCCGCTGATGCCGTTAGAACCTCGTAGGGGTAGGGCCAGCCTGTCAGCATAGCCTCCCAAGCAGCTGCGGTGAAGACCTGATCTGTTAGCTGACACACTAGGTCGTCTTCAGTGAGCTGGTAAATTGCGCCGAAGCGATCGCCCCTCTGAGCTGGCATTTCCACGGCCAGATGTAGGGGCATCTGGGCCGCTTCTAGGTAAGCCTGCCGCTTGCTCTCGGCCAGAGCCGCCAGGCTAGAAACGCCAAATAGGGGAATATCGAGCTGTTGGGCCAATGTGCGGGCAGCCACCACCCCAATCCGTGTGCCTGTAAATCCGCCCGGCCCGATCGCAACTGCTAGAAAGGTAAGGTCGGACCAGGGCCTGCCCTCTAAAAACTCCAGTAGGCAGGTGTGCAGGTGTGCGGCCAAATCGCGGCCAAACGGCCAAACCTGATGCCGATTGATGCTCGCTCCATCCGAGAGGGCCAATCCCAGTTCAGGGCCAGAAGTATGAATGGCTAACCCGAGCATAGGGCTATTCCTGCAGCAGGGTGGGGAGAATGGCCCCGCTCAAGTCTGCCCCTTCTATCAGCGCATCCTTTAGAATCGCGTCTGTAAGGTCGGCTCCCTGCAGACAGGCATGGCTCAGGTTGGCTCCTGTCAGGTTTAGGCCCTGGAGATTTTGCTGGGAGAGATTGGCATAGCTGAGATCGGCACCGCTGAAATTGGCGGCAGCTAGGTGCGCGCCCTGCAGATTCGCAGAGTTTAAGACAGCGCCGAGGAGCGTGGCTTCTTTGAGATTGGCTGACTCTAGATTGCCCCTAGTGAGGTTGGCGCGGTTGAAGCGAGTGCCCGTTAAGTTAGCGCCTGCCAGCATTGCCTCCTGCAAATCTGCATTCAGAAGGCGGGCCTCGGTTAGGTTGGCGTGGCTGAGAATCGTTTGGCTCAAGTCAGCTCGCTGCAGCTCAACCCGCATCAGATTGGCTTGGCTCAGGTCACTGCCGCAGAGTTGGGCCCGGCTCAAATCGGCTCCCACTAGGCTGGTTTGGCTGAGGCAGCTCTGAACACATTTAACGTTGCTGAGATCCGAACGGTTCAGAATGGCCTGAGTGAGGTTGGCCTGGCTCAGATCGGCTTCGCTCAGATCTGCTCCCAATAGATTGGCTTGCGTTAAGTCTGCTTCTTGTAGGTTGACCCGATTGACGTCTGCACCGCTGAGGTCGGCCTGTACTAGGTTGGCCTGACTCAGGTTGGCCCCTGTGAGCCTGCTGCCAATCAGGTTGGTGCCGCTCAGGTTAGCCTGGCGTAGATTGATAGCAATTAGCTGCTGCTGGCTCAGGTTGGCTCCACTTAGGTCAATGTCAATCTCCGGATTGTCGGAGCGCCACTGGTTCCAGTCTTCTACACCGGTTTGTAAACGTGCCAATTGCTCTGCGTTGGCCATGTCTGTCTCGCTCAACGACTCACCTACTCACGTGTAATCATGACACAGTTCCCTCTTGAGATCTTCACGGGAAACTCTCTTGTCATTTGCTGATTCTGCCTGAAGAATGGGGGGATGGCAAAATTGACCCGAATGTATGCAAATTAGGAATCTCATCTTCTTTGGTCTGCTCGTCTTTGTGCCCATTTCCATTGCGGCTCGCTTTTTGGGTTGGGGAGATTTGGTGGTTTTCGTTACAGCAGCCTTGGCAATTTTGCCGTTAGCGGGCTGGATGGGGCAGGCCACAGAAGAAATTGCGGTCGTGCTTGGGCCTTCTTGGGGAGGGCTGTTGAATGCGACTTTTGGTAATGCGACTGAGCTGATCATTGCTCTGGTGGCTCTGAACGAGGGACTAGTCAATGTGGTTAAGGCGAGCTTGACGGGCTCTATCATCGGCAACCTGCTGCTGGTGATGGGTCTGTCGATGCTGCTAGGTGGGCTGAAGTTCAAAGAGCAAGAGTTTCAGCCTATCTTGGCGCGGGTGAATGCTTCGTCGATGAATTTAGCTGTGATTGCCATTCTGCTGCCCACGCTGCTAGGCATAACTTCTCCAACTATCGAAGAAACAGTGCTGCAGCGCCTTTCTGACTGGGTTGCGATCGTGCTGATTCTGGTCTACGGTCTGACGCTGCTGTTTTCGATGAAAACCCATGCGTATCTCTATGATGCTGGGGTAGCCGATCTAGGGCTGAGCGATTTGGAGGATAAAGATGCAGCGCACTTACAAGCCTCTACAGAGGCCGGTCACGAAGGTCACAGCGCCGAACACAAACCTAAGCTCACGCTGTGGGTTTCTGTATTGTTAGGGGCAACGCTGCTGGTTGCGGTAGAGTCAGAGCTGCTAGTGGTTACGTTGGAATCAGCGACGAGCCAACTAGGGCTGACCGAATTTTTCACTGGGGTAATTTTGCTGCCCATTATTGGCAATGCGGCTGAGCACGCAACCGCCGTTACGGTTGCAATGAAAAACAAGATGGATCTGTCTGTTTCGGTGGCTGTAGGCTCTAGTTTACAGATTGCCCTATTCGTAGCACCCGTTTTGGTGCTGGCCGGTTGGCTCCTCGATCAGCCGATGGATCTTAACTTTGGCCCTTTTGAGATGGTTGCCGTTGCGGTTTCGGTCTTGATCGCCAACTCTATTAGCGGCGACGGTCGCTCTAATTGGCTAGAGGGAGCGCTTCTGCTGGCAGCCTACCTGGTGTTGGGGCTAGCCTTTTACTTCATTCCCGTGACCGAGGCCCTAGCTTAGTAGTGCAGTTCTTTCCTCAACTATGACTATCTGGCAGGCTGACTTCTACCGACGCCCCTTGCGAAGCGAAACTGGGGAGCCCCTGTGGGAGCTGTTGGTGTGCGATCGCACCTTCCAGTTCACCTTTGGCGAAACCTGCCCCCAATCAGCCGCCACCGCTGGTTGGGTCGCTCAGCAGATCCAGGTTGCTATGGAACGCGCCGGGGATAAGCCTGCTCAGATCGAGGTATTTCGCCCCCAGTCGCTGGCTTTGCTGGAGACTGCCTGCAAGGATCTAGAGATTAAGGTTATCGCGACCCGAAACCCAGCCACCCTAAAACAGTGGCTGCGGCAGCGGGCGGCCTGGTATCCTACCCTACCGAACGCGACGGGAGAACCTTATAACCCCCTAGCGTTGGATCGCCCTCCACCGGTTCCTCTAGCCGAGACCTTGATGGGGGACCAGTGGCGCTTCGCCGCGATTCAGGCAGGGGACTTTGAGCAGACCTTTCCCTACCAGCCCATTCCGATTACAGCTCTGCCCCCTGAGCGGATGCCTCTGCAGCTAGGCTTGCCCAGCACAACGCCGATTCCTGGCATTGTCATTGATGCTGGTCGGCGAGCGATGCCGCTGGCCCAGTGGCTTCAGCAGGCAAATCCGGCCTGGCTGAGCTACCAGCCTGGGCAGCCCGATGGCGCGATTTTGGATGCTGGGCTGGTAGATCGCTGGGTGTTGGTCACCTTTGAAGACCCAGAAGTGGCCGCTGCTGGGCGCACCTTTGAGCAGCGCAAGCAGGCTAGCCAAGGACTGCACTTTATTCTGGTGCGCCCAGACGATTCGGGCATGACCCAAACGGGGCTGTGGCTGTTGCAGCAACCTATACTGTCGCCCTGAGGGCTTGTCCTGATTGGCCCTGTGCAGTCTAAGATAGATCGGCACTCAGCAGGACAGCAGCAGGACAGCGCAATGGCAGCAACGGCACAGATCGGCATTATCGGCGGCAGCGGTCTCTACAAGATGGAGGCGCTCAAGGATGTAGAGGAAATTCGCGTCACCACGCCCTTTGGCGATCCTTCCGATGCGCTGATTGTGGGTACTTTAGAAGGCACTCGCGTAGCCTTTCTGGCGCGGCATAACCGCAACCACACGCTAACGCCCTCCGAACTGCCGTTTCGGGCCAATATCTATGCCATGAAAAGCCTTGGTGTAGAGTATCTGATCTCAGCTTCTGCGGTCGGGTCACTCAAAGAAGAAGCCAAGCCTCTAGATATGGTGGTGCCAGACCAATTTATCGACCGTACCAAGGGCCGTATCTCTACCTTTTTTGGGGAGGGAATAGTCGGCCACATTGCTTTTGGCGACCCGGTCTGTAATCAGCTGGCCCAAGTCCTAGCCGACTCGGTGGAGAGCCTGGAGCTGCCCGAAGTTGCCCTGCATCGGGGCGGCACCTACGTTTGTATGGAAGGCCCTGCCTTTTCAACCAAAGCAGAGTCTAACCTGTACCGCAGTTGGGGGGCCACGATCATTGGCATGACCAACCTACCCGAAGCGAAGCTGGCCCGCGAGGCCGAAATTGCCTATGCCACCCTGGCCCTAGTGACTGACTACGACTGCTGGCACCCCGACCACGACAGCGTTACCGTGGAAATGGTGATTGGCAACCTGATGAAGAATGCAGCAAACGCTCAGCGGGTAATTCAAGAAGTAGTGCGCCGAATTGCGGCCAACGCATTCACTTCAGAAGCCCACTCTGCCCTCAAGTACGCCATCATCACGCCGCTAGATAAGGCCCCTGCAGTCACTAAGGAAAAGCTGGGCCTACTGCTGCAAAAGTATCTTTAGACTGCCGAGGCTGCCCGTTGAAGCGGATACAGAAGCTTGCTGAGATCCTGGCTATGCTGCCGCTATGCAGTTGTGAGGATCAAGATTTTATGGCGTTTTCTCGTCGCAGTTTGCTGAAGTATTCTGGTCTCTTGGGCATGGGAGTTACTGCCAATGCGCTCCTGCCGACCCTATCGAAGTCTCCTTTTCAAGCAAATGCCGCCATGCCTCTGACCATGCAGCTCGACTGGAAGTTCAATGTCCAGTTTGCGGGGCTGTTGATGGCAGATTATGAGGGGCTATACGCCAATCAGGGCTTGGCCGTTACGCTCAAGCCCTGGGAGTCGGGCATGGTGGTGCCGGATGTAGTGGCCGATGACCCGATGACCATTGGCTGTGCTGAGCAAAATTTGATCTTGTCGGCTCAGGCAGAAGGGGCTCCGATTCGTGCGATCGCAACCATGTTTCAAGCCTCACCCCTAGCCTTAATGTCTCTTCCAGAAAGCAACATTACTTCCCTGCAAGACTTGGTGGGCAAGCAGGTCGGCGTGCACGTTGATGGTCTTCAAGTGATAGATCTGGTCAAGGGTGTCAGCAACATCCCAGCAGATGCTCTAGACGTGATTGAGATCCCCTACGAGACGAAATATGATCTGCTCCTGAGCGGTGAGCTGGCAGCAATTCAGTGCTATGCCGTAGATGAACCCATAGGTTTTAAGGCGAAGACTGGCATTGAGCCGATGGTTCTGAACCTGAGCGACTACGGTTATGAAGCCTATGCTCAGGTGATCTTTGCCCACACCGACCTGTTAGCGCAGGAACCAGAGGCGGTTAAGCAGTTTCTAGCAGCAACCTTTGCAGGCTGGCAAAAGACCCTCGAAGATATCCCTGGCGCTGCTGAAAAGATAGTCGAGATCTACGTCGAGCCCGGCAGCAAATACACAGACTTGGCCTATCAGACCGACTCCCTTCAGCTCGTTGCCGACTACATGCTGATGGGAATTGAGCCAGCCGAGCTAGGTGTGATTAGTTGCGATCGCTGGTCGCGCATGACTGAAAGATTTGCAGAGTACAAAATTATAGACAAAGCACCAGCACTAGCCGAGTCCTTAGCTTCAGGCTTTTGGCCCGCAGCCTAGCACTGGTAGAGGCGTCTCGTAGAATGGGCAAAGCGAGCCTGCCTACCAAGCATGGCCTTTTACGAAATGGGCATCGGCTACTGTCCTTTGCCCGTGCTACGTTACCTTTGCAGAAATGCGAGTAGAGCGGGTGATTTTGAGCGAGGAGGTCCGTGATGGTTGAATTAACAAGCCTGGTAGGGGACAGAATCAAAGCTTCTTCCACTCAGATTGCTGAGTTCTGCCAACGATGGAACATCATTGAATTTGCTCTGTTCGGCTCTGTCCTGCGCGATGACTTTCGTTCCGACAGCGATATTGATGTTTTAGTCACCTTTTCGCCTCATTACCGTTCAACCTGGGATGACTGGACGAAGATGCGGAAAGAGATTGAGACGTTGTTTAACCGTAAAGTTGACCTGGTGAGTAAGGAATATCTAAAAAACCCCTATAGACGATATGAAATTTTGAATACTTGTCAGGTTATTTATACAATCAAACAATCGTGATGCTGCTTCAATTTGGGATATGACGCAGTCTATTCAACGGATTCAATGCTTTACGAGTGAATTGACCTTTGACGAGTATCTCAACGATATTCGCACGATTAGTGCCGTTGAGCGACAATTTGAAGTTCTGGGCGAAGCGGCTCGCAGAATCTCAAATGAATTTCGACAAGCTCATCCAGCCATTGACTGGCAACGCATTGTCGGGTTACGCAACATTGTTGCCCATCGCTACGATTAAGTCAGGCAAGACATTTTGTGGACAATTATCCACTCAGAACTACCCCCTCTCCTGGCTCAGCTAGAGTTAATACTCCCTCCCTTGCCCAATAAACAATGAACTTAGGGTAGATTTTGAATTACGAGTTTAATAAAAGTAGGATGTGTTAGGCGTATCCGTAACGCAGCCTACTTTTACTGATGGCATTGAGCCTGCTGAGTTGGGTGTGGTTATTTGCGATCGCTGGTCTCGCATGGCTGAAAGACTTGCAGAGTAAAAAATTATCGACAAAGCGTCAGCACTAGCCGAGTCCTCGGCTTCAGGCTTTTGGCCCGCAGCCTAGCACTGGTAGAGCACTTCACGAAGGCGGCAGAAATCTCTCTCATTAGCGACGTTTTGCGTGCTTGTTGGGAACAGATTTTCACCAAGACGGTAGCACCATAAAGTTCCATTAGGTGCCCATGCTTCTAGATAGTGTCTCCATACATAGTGCTGGCGACGTTTCTTCATACTCCTGTTTTGGTAAAAAGGTCTTTTCAGGAATCCATTTTTACCGCTTCGACAGATGAAAAGAGAGACCTAGCCGCAGTGAGACGTAGGTGACGCACTACTTCATATCCACGGATTTTCGTAAATTGTACGTCTCAGCGCCCTCGCTGCAAAAAATGCCATTGTTTCCAGTTCACTCTCCTTACCATCTGAACCTTCTAGCAAACAATTGTCATCCCAGGGATCATCAACATGCACCCACTTGTTCCGATATTGACGGAGTGTGTGAAGATCTTTGGTTAGTTCAGCATCTAAGGATGCTTTTTCGATCAAATCTATCAACCGTTCTCTAGACTTCTCTCCATATTCAGACCGTAAGTAGGTTTCTACACCAGAGACAGATGTGAGAATAGACGCCAAATAGGCACCATTAGCAAAAGCAATGTCAGCTTCTCGCACAATGAAGCTGCACCACTCCGACAGAATAACACCACCTTTTAGTAGTTCTTTATCAAGTGCTACTAGATAAGCCCAACGTTCTTCTTCAGTCATAGATTTCAAGGGCTAACTATTAATTAAGCGTCAAGTCCACTTTATAAGCCCCTTATGCTCGGTATTATCAAGCAGATCTGCGGGATAATACCTGGACTTTAAAGAGTTAAACAGAATCTTTGGCGGTTAATCCCAAAGATTTGGGGTGTTATCTAGCAGTTCTGATGGTTAACACTGGGAAGCAGGGGTGTTATCCGTCACTTCTGCTGGATAGTACCCCTGCTTCTCGGGTTATCTAGCGTCTGCCTATGCTCCCCAGCTACAGCCTTGCCGAAACCTAGCGGTGGAACACGTCAACGATTGGGAGTTTTGCCCACCGTTTCTGCTGATACCTCTGCTCAAAAAAGTTCTTCTATACGGTTGACGCCCCTATAGCGCACACCGTATTCTCAGTCATTAAGCTGTCGTGCGCGGCAGCCTAGACCCGGAACTCATCGACTTAGCGCCGCCTGCAAGTGTTGGTAGCACAAACAGGCGACTAGTCCCCCGAAGCTGTTCAGGCCAGTTCGGAGGCTTGGAGGTTAGTTTACCTCCCCAGCCGCCCCGACCGCACACACCGACGGGGCGGCTAGGAAAGTGAGTTCTGGTTTCCTAAACCACACTACATAGGAACCAGAACCTCATGTTTCAATCAACCGAAACGGGCGCTCAGCCGCCCACAATTCACCCTGCCCAATCGAGCAAGGCCAAACCCAGCCGCCAGAAAATCACCAACGTGCTCTACGGCAGTTTGGAAGCCCTCGATCGCATGACCAAGTACCTCCATACCCTGCACTATGCAGACCCCGACGACTGGAGCGACCCCATCCCCAGCGGCAAGGATTGCCAGTGGATGATGGTGCATATCAAACACCTAATGATTGAGTAGCCCTCAGGCTGACAACCCAGGAGCGCAGCTTGCACTCCTGGGTTGTCAGCCCGACCATTCCAGGCCAAATTGCCAATAAAAAAGCGCCCCCTTTCGGAGGCGCTCTTTTCAAGAGTTAATCAGATGATTAACCGTTGATGACAGGAGCGGTGAGCGCTACAGGAGCAGCATCGCCAGCAGCCAGGTCAAGGGGGAAGTTGTGAGCATTGCGCTCGTGCATCACTTCCATACCCAGGTTGGCCCGGTTGATCACGTCAGCCCAGGTGGCAATCACACGACCCTGTGAGTCAAGCACGGACTGGTTGAAGTTGAACCCGTTCAG